>CALUGX010000137.1 GCA_944320285.1 uncultured Prevotella sp. | reverse complement strand
GACATCTTGCGCTCCGTGCCGTCCTCGGCTTTCGGTTTGAGGAGGATTGCACACAACGCCGGAGACAGCGTCAAGGCGTTAATGGCCGAAATGACGATTGAGATAGCCATAGTTATACCGAACTCCTTGTAGAACGTTCCCGACGTTCCGCCGATGAACGACACAGGGATGAACACGGCCGACATCACAAGCGTGATGGAAATGATGGCTCCAGAGATTTCATTCATCGCGTCGATTGAGGCCTGGCGCGCCGACTTATAGCCAAGGTCGAGCTTCGCATGGACGGCCTCGACGACGACTATGGCGTCATCGACGACTATCGCAATGGCCAAGACTAACGCCGAGAGCGTAAGCAGGTTGAGCGAGAAGCCGAACACATAGAGGAAGAAGAACGTACCGACCAACGACACCGGCACCGCGATAAGCGGTATGAGCGTCGAGCGGAAGTCCTGCAAGAAGAGGAACACGACGATGAACACCAGCACGAACGCCTCTATGAGGGTGTGTATAAGGTTGTCGATTGACGCGTAAAGGAACTCCGTCACGTCCTGCATGTACTTGATTTCCACGCCCGGAGGCAACAGTTCACGCTGCTGGTCGATAACTTTCTTAATGTCGTTGACAATCTGCGTAGCGTTAGAACCTGCGGTCTGTGTTACCATCATCATGACGGCGGGCCTGCCGTCAACCTTTGACGTAACGCTGTAATAAAGTCCGCCAAGCTCCACTCGTGCGACGTCCTTCACACGGATGGTGTTGCCGTTGGCGTCGCTTGATATTACCATGTTCTCGAACTCCGTAGGAGTCTGCAGGCGGCCACGGTACTTTATGGTGTACTCGTACTGGTTGTCGCTCTGCTCTCCGAACTTACCCGGAGCGGCCTCGATATTCTGCTCGGCAAGGATGCCGGCGATGTCAGACGGCATGAGGCCGTAGTTCTTCATCTTGATGGGGTCGAGCCATATACGCATTGAGTACGTCTTGGCACCCATCACCTCACAGTCACCCACACCGTTGACACGTTTTATCGCCGGGATGATGTTGATGTCGGCGTAGTTCTGCAAGAATTTCTCGTCATAACGATCAGGATCGCCCTTGATGGCCATAAGGAGCACCGTTGACGTCTGTCGTTTCTGTACGGTGACACCGGCCTGCGTAACCTCGGCGGGCAGAAGAGCCGTAGCCTGCGAAACGCGGTTCTGCACGTTCACCTGACACATATCGGCATTCATTCCCTGCTTGAAGAACACCTGGATGCTTGCCATACCTTCGTTTGATGCGGTAGAGGTCATGTAAGTCATACCCTCCACACCGTTGATTTGTTCCTCAAGCGGAACGATGACCGAGTTCAACACGGTCTGCGCGTTGGCTCCCTGATAGTTGGCACTGACACGCACGGTAGGCGGCGCAACGTCAGGATACTGCTCCATCGGCAGCGACACCAGTCCGATAAGACCCAAGATGACCGTCAGTATGGAGATAACCGTTGACAGCACCGGGCGCTTTATGAAGTTATCTAATCTCATTTTATTCTATTTTGTCGGTTATGAGGTTATGAGGCCATAAGGTTATATAAGGTTCATAAAAGCATGGCATCCGCCTGCGCCTTAACACCTTGACACCGTAAGGCCTTAAAACCCAACGTTTATTTTGTCAAGTTTTCCTTGAGCTTGTTCAGGTCGTTCTGGCTGGAACCCATCTGACTTGTCTTCTTCAGCTTTTCCTGATACTGAGCCTCGGTGATTGGCGTAATCTGCATACCGTCCTTAAGCGTTGTCACGCCCTTGATTACGATGCGGTCGCCGGCTTTCAGGCCGCTCTCTATAATGTAGTTCTTTCCGTCGTTGTTGGGGTTCACGTTCACGTTGGTGTATTTAACCTTGTTGTCCTTGCCTACGACATAAACGAAATACCTGTCCTGCACCTGTACTACGGCTTCCTGCGGCACTACTACCACGCCCGTACTTATATGGGGCACGATGATGTAACCCGAACCACCGCTCTTGAGCAGATGTTCTGGGTTGGGGAAGTCGGCACGCATCGACACAGACCCCGTTGACTGATCAATGACACCGCTCACTGCGGCCACTTTACCCTCATGGTTATACGTAGTGCCATCGGCCAGTTGCAGCTTTACTGCGGGATAATCATTGATAGCGGTGTGCAGCCCGCCCTTCGCCTTAGTCATGTCAAGAATGTCCTTCTCTGTCATCGCGAAATACACCTGCATCGTGTTGATGTCAGACACAGTAGTCAACGGCTCTGCGCTCGACGCGCTCACGAGCGCACCTACACGGTAAGGCAGCTCGCCAACCACGCCGTTCGCGGGACTGGTGACATAGCAATAGTCGAGGTTCTGCTTAGCCGACACATAGCTGGCCTTGGCCTGGGCAAGGGCAGCCTGTGCATTCTCATAAGCGTTCTTCGACGATTGCAGCTCGAAAGTACCTATTACGTTGTTGGCAAAAAGTTTCTGGTTGTTCTCGTATGTCAGCTTCGAGGTGTTCAGCTGGGCCTCGGCCGAATTGACGGCGGCCTTCGCCTGGCGCGCGGCAGCCTCGTAAGCCACCTTGTTAATCTCGAAAAGCACTTGTCCTTTTTTCACAGACTGACCTTCCTTGACATACATCTTGGTTATAAATCCTGAAACCATCGGGCGGATTTCAACATCCTGCACGCCCCTTATCGTTGCAGGATAAGTGGTCTGCAACTCTGCGCTCTGGGTTTCAATCGTCCTCACGGCGTACTCATTGTCGCCCATCTTACCTTGCTGTCCGCCACACGACGCCAGCATCATGGCAGCAGCGGCAAGCATTAAAAATTTGTTCTTTTTCATACCTATTATTAATATATATTTTTTATTTCCAGAATTAGCATTAACCGTAAAATGGACGTTGCGGAATGAAAACTATTTCGCACGTCCTGGTTTTCGATGTGCAAATGTACATATTTATATTGTAATTCGCCACAGCGCTAAACTATAATTATCGTGTTTTAACTAAATTTGAGTTGACAGCAAGGCGGCAAGACCAAATCTGCGGGTTGGTATATCAAATAAGGCAGTCTGCGCCTACTGCATATACCGGCATTACACCGGTAAAGCCAGACACTACGAGCGGCTTTGAATTATGACTGATAAAAACCAAAACGGCCATCAAAACGTATTGTCAGAACATTGCCATATTCGCATAAGCAGACTTGCGCATAACTACCGACTGGCATTAAACGCTCCCACTACAACAAAAAAAAGCAGTCATTCCACATTGCGGAATGACTGCCGGATTACCGTTGTCACGTTTATAAGTGATCCGTTTGGTATCTGAAAATAGCTCTTTTTATTACCAAATATCAAGCGATATCTTGTTCTGTATCAGAGTCTTCCGACATTC
>CALUGX010000136.1 GCA_944320285.1 uncultured Prevotella sp. | reverse complement strand
GTGCCCTTAGCCTCGATGTAGAACTTGATTTTCGGCTCGGTGCCTGACGGACGGACGCTGATTTTCGTCTCGTCGTCACAGAACCACTGAAGCACGTTGCTTGTGGTCGGCATATCTATCTTAGTAACGTTGCCGGCGGCATCGCGCTGTTCGAGCGTCTGATAATCTTTCCACAAAACGACCTTGCTGCCGCCGAGTTTTGCGGGCGGATTGTTACGGAAGTCTGTCATCATCTGTTTTATTTCGTCAGCTCCGGTCTTGCCAGGCTTAACAACATTCACCGTAAGTTCTTTCGAGAAGCCATATTCGAGGTATATATCCATCAACACCTCATAGAGTGTCTTGCCCTGGTCCTTGGCCCAAGCGCAAATCTCGGCAAGCAACGAGCAAGCCGACACGGCATCCTTGTCACGCACAAAGTCTTCAGCCAAGAAACCATAACTTTCCTCACCGCCACCGATATACTGCTGCTTTCCTTCCGAAAGAGCCATCTCGCGTGCAATCCACTTGAAACCGGTATAACAGTCGCGCATCTCGATATGCTGCTTGTCGGCAATTTTCTTGATTACCTCCGTGGTCACGATGGTCTTCACGATAAAATCCGTCGGCTTCAGCAAGCCCTTTGCCTTGCGGTTGCTTATTATATAATAAAGGAACAGGAGGCAAGTCTGATTTCCGTTGATGAGTATCCATTCGCCCTTGTCGTTCTTGCAGGCCATGCCCACGCGGTCGGCGTCTGGGTCGCTGGCCATCACGATGTCGGCGTCTATCTCCTTGGCGTCGCGCAGTGCAAGGGTGAGAGCCTCGCCGTTCTCAGGGTTGGGGCTTACAACTGTCGGGAAATCACCGCTCTTCACCATCTGCTCTTTCACGCAATGCACGTTCTCAAATCCCCAGAGCTTCAACGACTGCGGTATTAGCATCATGCCTGTGCCATGTAGCGGGGTGTAAATTATCTTAAGGTCTTTCTGGCGCTTGATGGCCTCCGGGTCGATAGAGATGCCGTGGATGAGGTCGAGGTATATCTTGTCTATCTCTTCGCCGATTATCTCTATTAAGTCTTTGTTACCGTCAAACTTTACATCTTCCACCTTCACCTTGTTCACCTCGTCGATGATGCCGGTGTCGTGCGGAGCCAGCACTTGTGCGCCGTCTTCCCAGTAAGCCTTGTAGCCGTTATATTCCTTCGGGTTGTGGCTTGCGGTGATGTTCACGCCGCTCTGACATCCGAGGTGGCGTATTGCGAACGAGCATTCAGGCGTAGGGCGCATATCATCAAAGAGGTAAACCTTTATGCCGTTGGCCGAGAAAATGTTGGCCACGGTCTCGGCAAATAGGCGGCTGTTATTGCGGCAGTCGTGGCATACCACTACAGATATTTGCCCGCGGTCGGCAAAGTTCTTCTTCAGATAGTTGGCAAAGCCCTGCGTGGCCATTCCCACGGTATAGATGTTCATGCGGTTGCTGCCCGCGCCCATTATGCCGCGGAGACCGCCCGTGCCAAATTCAAGGTTTTTATAGAAACTTTCTATTAAGTCTGTCTTGTCTTCCTTGTCGAGCATTTCCTTGACAGACTTCTGCGTTTCAGCGTCAAATACGGGTGTGAGCCACTGCTTGGCCTTGGCCTCACACAAAGCAATCAGTTCTGAGTTATTTTCCATACTATTATTAAAAATTAGTTATTCGTGTTACAAGGACATATCCGTGATATGTTTTATCACGCACAAAGATAACAAATAAAATTTAAACACGGGTTAGCGATATGGCATTTTTTCATTTTTTCATTTATTTTTCATACAATCAAACTGCGGATGAACCACCTGAACTGCGGATGAACCGTAAGAGGTGGCTGACAGCAATGCAAATTGTGCCTGTTTACAGTCTAAAACGTGTCCTTTTAGCTCGCAAAAGGGCACGTTTTATAAAGGCGTTGATTATCAACGAATTACAGACACACCGACACGACAACGCCAATAAAAGCCTCATGCTCCCCAAAGGGCACATCACAAAGCACTTGGCATAACTACTTAACAACCGCATAGGCATTAAATACTTTAACACCGTTAACTACCAATGAACAATAACTTTTGCAGACACTCTTTTATGTTTTAAATACTTAAAAACTACACGTTTGGTTTACATTTTCCACCTATTTTGCGTACCTTTGCATAATGCAGTAAAAAGACCGCCGCACATTACGGCGCAAGCTGTACACGCCTGCAACAACGAATGAAAACCCTGAGACGCATAATAAAAATAACAATATGGACTGTCATTGCCGTCTACGTGTCGGCAGTGATCATAGTGCACGTCCCGGCGGTGCAGGCGTGGATAGGGCGACAGGCGGCAGGGACAATTAGCGAAAAGCTCGGCACTAAAGTCACCGTGGGGAAAGTGTATTTAGGCTTCTTGAATAGGATAATCATCGACGACCTCGTAATTTACGACCAAAAAACAAAGCCGATGCTTAGCTCAACACGCGTGGCTGCAAAGATTGATTACGGCGAACTTGTCAGGAACGGACGGATTTATATCTCATCGGCACAGCTGTTCGGAATGAATGGAATGTTTTACAAAGAAAGTGCCGACAAAGCTGCCAATTTCCAGTTTGCCTTGGACTCACTTGCATCAAAAGACAAGAGCAAAAAGACATCCGTCAACCTGAGCATCAACTCACTGATTATAAGACACGGCTCGATAAAATTCGACAAGCTCTACTCGCCCCCTACCCCGTCGCGCTTCAATACTGACCATTTGGCTGTGAGCGACATAAGCGCACATCTCGTAGTACCTTACTATACGGCAGACAGCTTGGCCGTGGCTGTAAAGAACCTTTCGCTGAAAGAACATTCCGGTATCGATCTGCGTAAACTTAAACTGTCATTAGCCGTAAACAAAAGGCGCGCCATACTCAACGATGCAGAAATACAAATGCCCGGTACGACGATAAGACTAAAACAGATTGAGGCTACATACGACACAGGCAAAGATGGTAAGCCTGACATGGAGACGCTGGTATTCAACGGCACACTTGACAATTCAGAATTGACGCTTGCCGACTTAGCATGGATAGAGCCGCGTCTCGGCAAAGCCTCAACGCCAATCAACATAAATGCCGAATTTCACGGCACAGCACACTCAATTAATATAACCAGACTCAACCTCAACTCACGCGATGGCATACGTCTTGTCGCTTCAGGCGGCGCAAGCAAGACGCAAAAAGGTACGGCGTGGCACGCCGACATCAGAAGACTGGAATGCAATGTGACGGAAGCGTACAAAACTTTCGGCGGAATGGCGGATACCAACAACGAACCACCCATAATACTTGGCCATTTGGGGAATATAAGCTATACTGGTACGGCGTCCGGCAACAATGATATTGTACGACTTAACGGCACCATATCAAGTGGCGTGGGCGGAGCTGTTGTGAAACTCACCAAGTCAGGTAAGCACATTAGCGCCAACGTTAATACAGACGGTATAAACATAAGCAAACTGACTGATGACAAAAAGTTTGGCATCATAGCTGCAAATGCAACAGTACACTGTGACACAGATGGGAAAAAGATTTCAAACATACAGGTAAACGGAGACTTTCCGCGCATAGATTTCAACGGATATTCATACAAAGGCATATCGGCCAAGGGAGTTTACAACAATTACGCACTCGACGGAACACTAAGCGTTGACGATCCCAACGGCCAAATAAGCATAGACGGGCATATTGATTTGGGCAAAAAAATGCAATCAACCGACATCCATGCCACAATAAGAAACCTTGATCTCGCTGCCCTGAAAATAACAGACAAATGGCAAGGGGCTAAATTCGACATAGACATAAGCGCAAACACACGCATTGCCGATACAGAGGCAAATCTTTTCAGTGGCAGGGTTAGCCTCAGAAACTTTATCATGACAGGCGGCGACAAGACATACAAACTTGATAGCATGACGGTTGTGGCGGACAACGGCGGACTTGTTATGCAAAGTGACTTCTGCCAGGCTGAGTTGAAAGGCGAATACAAACTAAAGACTTTGGCGCAAAGTTTCATGAATATGCTGCACGCCAAACTGCCTTCCGTAATACAAAAACAAAAACCTGCCGACAACTCATTCAGACTGACGGCACGGATAACGAAATCAGACTGGATAAACAGTTTGCTCGGAATACCATTTGTGTTAAATTCTCCATTGGAAATTGAAGCGAACGTAAACGACCGGTTAGAACTGGCAGAAATAACCTGCCACACAAACAAACTGACATACAACGAAAGCCCGTATGAAAACCTGTCAATATCAGCCGGCTCAACAAGTGACACCATGACAGTTAACGGCAAAGTAGTGAAAACGATGGGCAACGGACACAAATTGGGGCTTGGCATCATTGCAATAGCGTCAAATGACAAAATATCCACAGCCATGAGTTGGGATAACTACCAAGAAAAGCACATGGCCGGAACACTGAATGCCGAAACAAGTTTTGTAAAAGAAAAAGGCAGACTCACCGGTGTTGATATTGATGTGAAACCATCTGACATCCTCGTAAACGACACCACATGGAATGTGCTGCCGTCAACTATTATTTACAGTGACGGCGACCTTACAATAAACCATTTTGCAATAGAGCACAACCGCCAACACATAAGAATCGACGGCATGGCGACCAAGCACACCACAGACTCTATTACGATTGATATGCAAGATGTTGACGTAAGCTATGTGCTTGGTTTGGTAAACTTCCATTCCGTCGAATTCAGCGGTGATCTGACAGGCAAGGCTTACGTAAAATCCGTTTTTTACGAGCCTGACGCTTACGCAAACCTGACAATAGACAACTTCAGATTTGAACAAGGACGCATGGGTAAACTTTACGCATACGTCAACTGGGATAAGACTGATAAGCAAATTAACATCGATGCGCACGCCGATGATGCAAATAACGCCCACACTATAATAAAAGGTTATGTATCACCGGCACATAACTACATTGACTTAGGTATAAAGGCTGAAGACACAAATATTGAGTTTTTAGAAAGTTTCTGCGGTTCTTTCATGAGTGATATAAGCGGAAAAGCGAATGGCGCAGTAAGAGTGCACGGTCCGCTCGACGCAATAGAACTGACAGGCCGGCTTGTTACGGATGGCAACGCACTTATCACTCCAACAAACGTCGCTTATAAATTACAAAACGACACAATACGTTTCTTGCCGGGCAACATCGTTTTCAACGCTGACACAATACGTGATAGGAACGGAAATATCGGCATTGTAAACGGCGCATTACATCACAAACATTTGAGCCACCTGACTTACGACATAAACATAAGCACACAAAATCTGCTATGCTATGACACAAAAAGTTATGGCAGTGATACTTTTTACGGTACTGCCTATGGAACTGGAACGTGCAACATCAGCGGCGGCAACGGCAGGATAGACATTGACATCGACATAACGCCTGAACAAGGCTCGTTTATAGAATACAATGCAGCAAGTCCTGAAGCAATATCCGACCAACAATTCATCACATGGAATGATAAAACTACGTTGCAAACCATTGCATCTGATACCACTGCGAGTGACAACTCGACAACAGCCGAACCTATAGAAACGCTACCTACAGATATTCCTTCTGACATGAGGATTAACTTCTTGATAAATATGACGCCTAATGCCACACTTCGTGTACTGATGGATAAAAATACCAATGACTACATAGCCCTTAACGGCAACGGCACAATAAGAGCGTCATATTTCAACAAAGGTTCGTTTGATATGTTCGGAACATACGCCATAGATCACGGCGTCTACACTTTGACAATACAAAACATCATAAAAAAGGTGTTCCAATTCCAACGCGGTGGCACCATCGTGTTCGGCGGCGATCCCTATGATGCCTTGCTTAACTTACAAGCCGTCTACACAGTTAACAGTGTTCCTCTCTCCGACTTGCAACTCGGAAATAGTTTTTCAAGCAACAATGTAAGAGTTGATTGTCTCATGAACATAAGCGGAACGCCGCAAACGCCACACGTAGACTTCAACATCGATATGCCGACAGTAAGCGAAGATGCCGAGCAAATGGTACGTACCGTAATCAACAGTGAGGAAGAAATGAATCAACAGGTCGTTTATCTGCTCAGCGTTGGACGTTTCTATATGCAAAGCAACAATAATGCAGCAGACCAAGGCCAACCAAACCAAACCAGTCTCGCAATGCAAAGCCTGTTAAGCGGAACAATAAGCCAACAGATAAACACTTTACTCGGCAGCCTCGTTAAGAATAATAACTGGACATTCGGAGCTAATATCAGCACTGGAGACGAAGGCTTTAACAACGCAGAATATGAAGGACTGCTGTCAGGCAGACTGTTAAACAACCGCCTAATCATTAACGGACAGTTCGGATACCGTGACAATGCAAACGCCACAACGTCGTTCATCGGCGACTTTGACATCAACTATCTGCTTTTACCCAACGGCAACATATCCCTGAAAGTATACAACCAAACTAACGATAGGTATTTTACGAAATCTTCACTCAACACCCAAGGCATCGGTCTTATTTTGAAAAAGGATTTCAACACATTCCTTGATCTCTTCGGTATAAAGAAAAAGCGCAAAATAAAACCTACCAAACAAAAGAAATAAATAACGCTTGACAGGTTGGTGTCAAACAAGACTTCTACGTTTCAAAAACAAAATACATACAATCTACATTACCTGCATTTCACGAACACATAAAATTACAAAAGTAAAAAACGGCTATAATTAAACAACGAAGGGATTGCCTTGTCAGACAATCCCTTTGCCATAATTTTGAATAAATGTGATCAAGCCTCTGCCGGTGCTTCTTCGGCCGTAGCCTCAGGAGCGGCTTCTGCGGCAGCCTTCTCAGCTGCAATGGCAGCTTTCTTATCCGCAACTTTCTTCGCTATAGTCTCATTCACTTTTTTCTCTGCTTCAAGGTTCTTTGCATAAACCTCGCTCTTGCTCTTGGCGTCATTGGCACGGATCTGCTCCAAGCCTTTCTCCTTATCAGCCTTCCATGCGTCAAACTTAGCCTTTGCTGTAGCTTCATCAAAAGCGCCTTTCTTTACTCCGCCGCGAAGATGTTTCATAAGATAAACGCCTTCACGCTTGAGGATGTTGCGCACTGTATCTGTAGGCTGTGCGCCTGTCTCCACCCAATAAAGGGCACGGTCGAAATTCAAATCTACCGTAGCAGGATTGGTGTTAGGATTGTAAGTACCAATTTTCTCTGTAAAACGACCATCACGTGGTGCTCTTACATCAGCGATGACAATGCGGTAAAAGGCATAGCCCTTACGACCGCCACGCTGCAATCTGATTTTTGTTGCCATTGTTTATTGTTAAATTAGGTTTGAATTATGCCGCCAACTCGTGACAGCGGCTGCAAAGTTAATGCTTTAAATCGGATTACTAACGCCTTTCGCGTTTTTTAACTCTTTTTCATCAAGAATTATCCCCATATAGGTCATTAAACATCAGTCGTAAATATGGATTGAATGTCATTCCACGTTTTTCGCACTCGGTAAGACGAAATAAACTCTTTTACTCTCGCATAATCAAAACTTCATGCCACGCATATTGCTTTTCGTCTTAACAAAAGCGTAGCGGATATTCCGAAACAAGGAATGAAGCGTGATGCTGACAAGAACGAATAAACAGATAAAGAATATACGAAATATTGCAATATCCTGTCATATACGTTCCAATGAGGGATTTGTTTTTTATTGCTTTACAAGCTTCAACCCGCACTCCAAACCATCCATACTTCCAAGCAGGGACGTTGCAGTCTTCAAAGTTGAATTTTGCACTACATCGCCAAGCAGGTTGACATACTGCAACAGTTTTGACGCATCCATTACAATTAGCAAATTGTTACCGTCAAGCTGTGTAGTACCAACAATTTGCGACACTTTTCCACCATATTTCAAAATGATATTCTTATCTTCAACGGTATAAGTGCCCTTTACACTTTTACCCATAAATGTCTGTGTAAAATTACCTTCCTCGTCAAAAGTCATAGTGACACATCCCTTCTTAAGGCCAAAACCTTCCAACTTGCTCTTCAACTTATCTTCCACAGCTGACGCTGCAAGTTTGCCTCCGATGTTTTTAAGACTGTTATCACTCGACAACACAACGGCCGGCTCCTCATAAACCCAAGTGCCTATTATTTGGTCTTTCGTTGCGACCTTGTTACCTGAAAAAATGCTTGTCAAAGCCGAAACAAGCCCTCCGGACTTGCTTTCGCTTGAAGAACTTTCAGTTTCCGTTTTTTCCTTATTGCCTGACACTACGTTTTTCAGAATGTTTCCAAGGCTGATTTGTGCGTCAGCCTGCGTGCTGAAAACAAAGGCGGAGCACAACAATACGCCTTTTAACAAAAACTTTTTCATATCCTTATTTTTTTAAGCTACCTTATCTCATATATACTACTGGGAACATTGCGCCTCAAGACGTCGATATCTACGGTGTCAAAACGACCGTCACCCGCCCTTTTCAGTTCAAGTTCCACAGTCTTACGGGCCAATTCAGGATGATTATTCTCTTGGCTGAGATGACACAGCCATACGCGGCGCAACTTTTTTGTGGCATTGTCTACTATCGCTTGGGCACACTGTTTGTTAGACAAATGACCGTTACCTCCAGACACTCGCTTTTTCAAATAATCAGGATATACGCCAGCCCATAACATTTCCTCATCGTAATTGGCTTCAATCACCAAATATTCAGCCTCGCCGACCATCCGCCCAAGCTCATCTGTAAGATGCCCGACGTCTGTCATCAGGCACAACGTCCTGTCGCCATACACTATTTTAAAGCCAACATTTTCCAAGCTGTCATGGGGAACATGGAACGGTGTTATGCAAAAGTCACCCAAACGGAGCTTTTCACCGACAGATAGGAGTCTGACGTTAGCCGGCTCAATCTTTTTCCTCACACAATAATTGCGGCAGATGCCTTCATGCACTTTTTCTGTGGCGTACACGGGTATCCCGTATGTATTGCTGACAAGGCCTACGGCCTTCACATGGTCTGCATGGTCGTGTGTCACAAGGATATACTTGACATTGCTCCAACTCAAGCCGTAATCAATGAAATATTTTTTCAGTTTCCTTATCCCAATGCCTACATCTATCAATATTCCAAATTCGTCTGCAAATATATAATAGCAATTCCCGCAACTGCCGCTGCCGAAAGAAATGAAATTAAGCATCTTTTTACTTTTTGTTTGCAAAATTATAAAGAAATAGGCAGGGGACAAAAAAAATTAATACCTTTGTAGAAAATTTTAAGATTGTAAAACCATGAACGTCGTAAAAAGAAAGTCCGCAGGACGCAGGCCTGCCTTGTTCGTCACCGCCACGCTCACAGTGCTTTTAGTTGTAATGGCAGCTTACTTCTTATCAACTGCTGACAGTGCGGAAAACAAGGCTAAGAAAGAAATAACGGCAACGGTGGATAAATTTGCGACGTGTTATTTCAACTTTGACTTCAACAACACAGCCACGACCTGCACACCAGAATCAATGAAATGGCTTAGTTTCATCTCAACCAACATATTACAAGAAGACATCGATATCATCAAGTCGCAAGAGGAAGGCTCCCGGCATGAGACGATTGAGATAACGCTCACGTCAGACACCACAGCGACAGTTACGTGCAAAGTGTACAACTTCCTTAAAATAGACACCTTGGGACGTGCCGGACACATGACAGAGCAGGCAACTTACAAAATCCCGGCGGTGAAAAGAAACAGCAAATGGCTCGTCAAAATGGAAGGCCTACTGCAAAGTGAAAGGCAAAATCACGACTGAAGTCGGGATGGAATATCGCATAATGCTCCTCTGGTGACTCGTAGGCCGGATTGACGGCCTTCATACCCATATCAAAACGCAGAATGAAGAAATCGAAATTAAACCTTATTCCCAAGCCGTAAGCTACGGCTATCTGTTTGTAAAACTCGTCAAACTTGAATTGTCCACCTGCCTGTTCCTCGTAAGCACGCAACGTCCAGATGTTTCCGGCATCAATAAATACCGCCCCATATATTTTCCAAAACAAGAACGAACGCAGTTCCAAATTCAAATCCAACTTCAAGTCGCCCGTCTGGTTAATGAAATCTATTGCCCCGTCTGTTCCCTTAAACTTTCCAGGTCCTAGTCCCCTTACGCTCCAACCACGCACAGAGTTGGCACCACCGGAAAAGTAACGCTTCTCAAAAGGCAGCACCGTGCTGTTTCCGTAAGGATAAGCAATTCCGAGACCTACATGAAACGTCAGGCTGTTGTTTCTGTCGATACGGAACAAATGAGTATAGTCAAAATCTGCTTTTGCATATTGTGCGAAAGCTATATTGAATAATGTATATTGCCCGTCGGCATTTTGTTGCCCGCCTATAGCGTGGGATATGCCACTTAGCAGGTTTCCCGATGTCTCCACATTAACCTTATATGCGTCAACACCGTTATTGAACGACATACCGAAACCGAGCTTCATGATGAACAGGTCTTCGTAATTATAGCGCAATATTGAATTGCGGTTGCTCACGTCGTCAAGGTAATCCTCCCGGAACGTTGACGAAATCCAAGGCATATATATGTAGTTAAGGTCAAGCAAATCGAACTTATAACTACGCCTTCCTGCCACATCTTTCCACAGGTAACGCCACGCCGCCGTAAACACTCGGCGGTGGAACTCCGGACGGTTCTGCAAGTTGTAGCTGACAGAGAGTTCAGAGACGGCTGTAGACTTGCGTCTAAACGCCCGCGAAAGGAAAGGCACAACGAAACGCGGGAAAGTGAGTCTTCCCTCAACACTGTACTCTTCATAATCTTGGTTTTGGTATCCTTCAAGCCCGGTTATGGCTTCAAACGCACCACGCAACTTTATGCTGAAAGTTTCGGCTCCACGGAAGAGGTTACGGTTCTCGTATGTCAACGATGCCGCAGCCCCGAAGTCGCCGGCAGTGTTAGTACCTTCAGGCTGGAAACTGATGCTGTTTATCTTGTTCGAGCTGATACCTATGTCACAGTCAAGGATGTTGCTGTCAGGGCGTTCGGTGAATTTGATGTTTGTATATTTCACTATGCCGAGACGGCCGAATCTGTTATACGTCTTCTGCAAAGCAGCGGCGTTGTAAGGCTTGCCCGGCTCTATAAGGGTGTTCTCGTCGAGCACCGGCCGCCTAAGCGGTATCCGCTCCGTATCGCCGCTTGCATGAAACTGAACATCGCCTATCACAAACCTTTCATGCGCAACCTCGCCGGCTTCTCCTGGCAGGAGTTTCTTATGCAGATGCAGCGTAAGATCTATGCCGTTACTACCTCTCACGGTGTCAGCGGAATAAGAGATGAAGTCTTTGTGGAAATAGAAATAACCGTTGTTGTTAAGCACATCGGTTATCCGCTCGCGCTCGGCATCAAGCACGCTTACGAGAAAAGGCATCCCCCGCCGCAGCCTCGTGCGTTCCAATGCACCAAGACTTGCCAGCAACGAGTCAACTCCAGGGTCTTGAATGTCATAGGTTATCGAGCTCAAACGGTATCTCACTCCCGGATGCAAACTGTAAACTACCTTGGCCTTACGCTTTTTTCCGAACTTAACTTCATAATCGGCCGTACCCCTGACATACCCCAAACCGTGCATCACCTCGGCAAAATCGCCACAGGTTAGATTTGCCTGGACTGAATCGAATAAAACAGGCTGCTCGCCCAGATCCTGCAATTTGCGGTTTATCCACTTCGTAGTGTCTCGTCCCGACAAGGCGTATGTGCCGAGAGGTATCTTGAACAGCGAGAACCACTTTGAGTTACCCTTCTGCCTGACGTATGGCATAAACTGGCTTTCATCCAAGTTTTTATCATCTGACTTTATCTCAACATCGTCAAGAAGCCAGCTGCCTTCGGGTACGAATTTAGATGCTGAACAGCCCGACATAAGTACAGCCGAAAGCACTGCAAGCAATGACAGGATTATGATATTTGATAGCCGTTTCGCCACTTAATCACCATTTTGTTGTGCAAAAGTAATAATTTTTTAGTAGTTTTGTCTGCATATTAAAAGAAAAAGTCATGTTAAGCAAAAATCAAATAAAAAGGATAAAGTCTCTCGAACAGAAAAAGAACCGTGAGCGTGAAGGTTTGTTCGTGGCCGAAGGGCCTAAGACCGTGGGCTGCCTGATGGCCGCCGGCTCACCGCACGCTATCATCGCAACGGAGGAGTGGTACAAATGCAACGGCATAACGCCGCGCGAGGCTGATTGTGTGGTGACGGAAAACGAGCTACGCAAAACGAGCTTCCTGCAACACCCACAACAAGTGATCGGGATATTCCGCACACCTTGCAACACCGCCGCCCCCGACGTGTGCTCACGGGAGCTGTGTCTCGCCCTCGACAGGGTGCAAGATCCAGGTAACCTCGGCACGATAATACGCGTGGCCGACTGGTTCGGCATATCCACGATATTTTGCAGCAAAGACACTGTTGACGCATTCAGTCCCAAGGTGGTACAAGCCACAATGGGCAGCATAGCGCACGTCAAGATTTCTTACACTGACATTGTAAGCCTCATCGACAGCCTGCCAGCAGACGTGCCCACTTACGCCACGGCACTTGGAGGCGAAGACATATACAAACAGGAGCTATCAGCCAACGGTCTGTTGATAATGGGTAACGAGGGCAACGGCGTGTCGCCTGAAGTGATGGCGCGCGTAAAGAAGTCGTTGCTGATACCTTCTTACTCGCTTTCGGGCGGCATCGACAGCCTCAACGTGGCCATTGCCACAGCCGTGGCGTGCGCCGAATTTAAGAGGCGGAGATACTAAGATAAGGAGTCAAGACAAACACTTTGCTGGAAAAACAAGACATAGATATTCGCATTTAACCAACATCCACTGTAGGCAAAAGACTGCGGATGTCACGCATAATATCCGCGTATCATTTACCCTGTAAGTTCTGCGATGTTGAGAAAACTCTTTGTGCCTTTGACAACCAAAACTAAAATTTTAGACATAAAAACCGCACTACACATTGTCCGAGCTTCATCTTAACAAAAAACAGGGATATTTCCAGTCCACAATAAGGCGCAATATTTTTTTATAATAGTGAAGATGCAAAAATGACAGACCTTTTGAGCATGAGCTTTTCATACCCAATTAAATTTAAACAATACGAAATACAAAAAATGAAAAATTTTCCAGAAAAACAAACTTAATTAATTTGAAAAATCGTATTTTTGTACTGATATTACCTACCTTTAAGACTTTATATTAATATGCGTTTCCCTTTTTATTCAAATATTGCTGGAATAGACCATTATTGTACTGAAAATGATGAGGGCAGATATGATGGGTACATTAAGGCAGAAGAAAATAATCAGTATGACAATAACGCCATCGCCATATACACCAACAGTGGTAAATTGGTTGGTTATATACCGAAAGATGAAAACATAAGCCTCCGAATTTGGTCTAAAGGGGAAACTGATTTAAAATGCCAAATTAGAATAAAACATAATGATACTGATTACTGGCCATTCTTTGATACGTGGGTAACGGTATTTGATGATGCCTATCAGTTAGACAAAAATAATCCTATATATGGAAAAAATATTGCATTTAGTGGCGATTTTGTCGGCTTACTTTCCGCTGATGAAATGAAAGGTTTTTGTAAGTCATTTGGTGCAGTGGTTGGACTTGTCAATAAAAACACAGATATAGTTGTTTATGATTATGGCGCAACAGAAACGGTAAAGAAGAAATCAGAAAGTGAAGCATATCATTTTGAAATGATGCACTATTTGGATATAATAAAACTTGCGGCTTCAACAAATAATGAAAATCATTTTTATGGAAAGAATGTTGCTTTTGCGTTTAATTACAATCCCTCAATCCGTAAGTATCGGTACATATTGCAATACTTGCTTGAAAACGGTGCAAACATTTCTTTCAGATATAAAAAAAACACAGATATACTGATTGACCGTAAAAGTGGAAGTAAGTTAAAAGCGACAATAGAAGCAGAAAAAGAAGGAAAAGAGATTATCACGGATAATGCCCTAATAAGATCGTTTGGCTGTGATTTAAGCGATGATGTATTATCAACGGAATATGAGAATACCAAAAACAAAAATAAGTCTGGCGAAATAAACCCTAAGATAAAAAGTATTTCTGTTAAAGTCGTAAATAATAAGCAAAGTCAAGGCAGTGGTTGCATTATGATGATTTTAGCTTTAACTTTGATCAGTGCTTTTGTTGGTTTCTTATTATAGGAACATAAAGCTTGTAACAGTTGAATAATAAAAACCGCCGGTTGCCCAATCGGGCAGTCGGCGGTTTTTCAAATTGTAAAATTCTTTGGAAACGACCTTATTTCCTTTATATCAAAAGGATGGCAAAGCAACGTTTTATCGAAAAAGCATATTTGTACTTTTTCCAGGGTTCTGATTATGGTCTTGTTGCCGGGAAAGAACATCTCAAGTTGAGGGTTGATGTGGTCTGTCTTAGGAGCGGGCCACGCTCTAACAGCTTTATAGTCAAAATCGGCGTGTCTCTTTAATATTTCAAGAACGTAAGGCACGCTAACCCTTTTCTTTTTGGTTCTTCTTTTCACATCCAATGCGCATTCTTCAAAACAGTCTATATGGGACATATTACCCACCATGTCGAAAAGCAGCGGTGAATGTTGGTCGTACACGGTGTGGCAGACGATATAGCCTTTAAAATATCGCCAGTAAACCGTTCTTCCCCACCAATGTGCGTCATTTATGCGGGTGTCCCAAAAATAATACCCACTACCGAGCCACGGTTCTTTTGAGCCTTTCTTGGGACTACCGTCAATTTCATATACGCTGCAAAAATAAGGGCCGTGCTGTACAACCTCTTCATAGTTGCCCTTGTCTTCAAGTGTCTGGTATATGTCTGCCATCTATATATGCGCTTAATCGACAACCCTGGTGTTTTCACGCAAAGTATCAGTAAGCCCCATAAGGTTTATCGTCGGCAACATCACCGGACGGACATTAGCCTGAAGCGAAAGCGTACTAACAAACGCTCTCACGTAAGGAAATAGTATGGCCAGACTATTTGGATAGAAGAATTGGGGTATGTCTTCTAATTTTAATGGTTTGTTAAACTCAAAAGACGCTTCACAAGTAACTTTTACGACATCCGAATTTGTTTCTTTGCATCCTACGATGACATCAAAACATAAGTTGTAAACCCCTGTAGATTGTGAATAAGCACCAGCGGGATTAAAAGACACCGACAAGCTCGCTTTATCAGGAATATTAAAGTCCAATGATGCTTTTGAAAACTTATAGTCTTTTAGACTGAATGCTACTTCTTCCATAAAATTAAGCTGCCAAATAATATTTTTGTTCCGGGCTTATTTCGTTTTCAGCTTGATATGTCGGAGTATCAAAGTCCGTACACAACAACGCACCGTCGAAATATCCCTTTATTGTCTTTACATAATCTATTGCGTCCGGGCCGATTTCATTAAGGTATTCTAATTCGTCCAAGTCGCGCTTTAGGATTTCTTCCGGCGTATTGTCAAAATAACTTTTCAGACTGTCAAGAAGTTTGCTCATTGTTGCACGATAAATGATAAAACTATCACAAAGGTAAGATAAAAAAACTCCAATATTTTTCACTCGCCAATGTGCTTTAGATTTTCTTTTTCTGTTGCAAATATAGGGCATTTTTTTGATAAAAACAAGTTCGCAAGTGAAAAATTAAAATGAATGTCCGCTAAGCTCCCATTCATCAGTTAGTTAATAGTTTGCTCAAGGAAACTACGTCCGCTGCGCGGGCTAAGAAGTTTGAACATTTGCTTTTGTGATTTCAAGAGTAAAGAGCAAAGCATTTGTCTTAAATCCTTAACTTCATAACTCCTTAACTCCTTAAAAAGCATTTGTCAACTAAAATCGGTATTTATGTGACATTTGTCTATTTTGGTTTTGTCAACAAAAATCGGAGAAATAGAATTTATACGACGTCAAAAATGCTTTTAATTTATGAAACATGGCCATTTACGAGGTAAAACAGGACGTATTATATGGCGAAAAGATACCTTTTACGGGGATTTTCACTCTTAAAAATGCGCACAATAATGATGGTTAACGGAAAAGATAACATACATCTTTGCCAAAAATAACCGTTCAAAAAATGTCGAACAGCCATGTTTCATTGCACATTTTGCCAAAATAGTACGCATCTATCACTAAATCAGCCGTTTACGTTTGCACACAAAAAGAAGGCTTATTTCCGCCGAAATTCAAACATTTTTCGTCCAAGCCATATATAATGTTAAAATGAAAATCAAAGTGTAAGACATTATACCGTTTACATGACAATATGTAAACGGAGATATATCAACAAAGAGTTAACGGAAGTTATTAGTGGATTTTACCAACAAAGCAAATGCCTTTAACTCCTTAGCAACCGTAAGGAGCGATTAACTACATTAACTACTGATGAATGTGAGCTTTGCGGACATTCACATACCCTGTCCATCCACACAAACTGCGAATAAACCAAAAAACTACTAAAACGTTTGCGTATTAAATAAATATGCGTATATTTGCACAATCTTTTAAAACTTAATAGTATGAAAATATCACGTATTGAGCACTTGGGTATAGCCGTTCAGAGCATAGACGAAGCTCTACCCTATTTCGAGAATGTCTTGGGACTTAAATGTTATGCAGTAGAGGAAGTCGCCGACCAGAAAGTGAAGACCGCTTTCCTGAAATGCGGCGAGGTGAAACTTGAACTGCTTGAGCCGACATCTCCCGACAGCACAATCCAGAAATGGCTTGACAAGGGCAACCACGGAGTGCACCATGTGGCTTTCTGCATAGAAGACGGCGTAAGCAACGCGCTGGCCGAATGTGACGGCAAAGGCGTGCGCCTGATAGACAAAGCACCGAGAAAGGGAGCCGAAAACCTGAACATAGCTTTCCTACACCCGAAATCTACGTGCGGCGTATTGACCGAACTTTGTGAACAGTAAGATATTATGAGGTTATACGGTTATGGGGTTGTGAGGTTATACGGTAAGCAAATAATAACAGTGAAACCCATATAACCTAAAAAGCAACAACCCCGTATAACCGAACATTCAACCAACAAACCGTAAAACCATAAAACCGTAAAACCATAAATATAACAATGAGTAAACAAGTAGAAAAAATCAAGGAGCTTATCGCCAAGCGCGAGAAAGCCCGCCTCGGTGGTGGCGAGAAAGCCATAGAAAAGCAGCACGCACGCGGCAAATACACTGCGCGTGAACGCATCGATATGCTTCTTGACGAAGGCAGCTTCGAGGAATTTGATATGTTCAAGCTGCACCGCTGCACCAACTTCGGCATGGAGAAAAAACAATATCTCGGCGACGGCGTGGTAGCAGGATGCGGCACCATCGACGGCCGCTTGGTATATATATTCGCACAAGACTTCACAGTAAATGGCGGTTCGCTCTCTGAAACGATGGCGCAGAAGATATGCAAGGTGATGGACATGGCTATGAAAATGGGTGCTCCCGTCATCGGCATCAATGACTCCGGCGGCGCACGCATTCAGGAAGGCATCTGCGCTCTGGCCGGCTTTGCCGAAATTTTCGAGCGTAACATCCTTGCATCAGGCGTGATACCGCAGATCAGTGGCATATTCGGTCCCTGTGCCGGTGGTGCCGTTTATTCTCCGGCATTGACTGACTTCACGCTGATGATGGAGAACACTTCATATATGTTCCTCACCGGCCCGAAAGTGGTAAAGACCGTTACCGGCGAAGACATCGACCAGGAACACCTCGGAGGCGCAAGCGTTCACTCCACCAAGAGCGGCGTAACGCACTTTACGGCTAAGACCGAAGAAGAGGCGATGGAGATGATAAAGACACTGTTGAGCTACATTCCTTCAAACAATATGGAGGAAGCTCCGCGTAAAGAGTGCACCGACCCAATCAACCGCATGGAGGATTCGCTCAACGAAATCATACCCGAAGACCCCAACCAAGCTTACGATATGTACAAGGTTATCAGCGCAATAGTTGACAACGGCGAGTTCTTCGAGGTGCAACCCAAGTTCGCAAGAAATATCATCGTAGGCTTCGCACGCTTCAACGGACAGAGCGTCGGTATCGTGGCTAACCAGCCCTCATGCTATGCCGGAGTACTCGACGTGAATGCAAGCCGCAAGGGCGCACGTTTCGTTCGCTTCTGCGACGCCTTCAACATTCCGATTGTCAGTCTCGTTGACGTTCCGGGCTTCCTCCCCGGCACCGGCCAGGAATACAACGCCGTCATCCTGCACGGCGCACAGCTGCTCTATGCTTACGGAGAGGCTACCGTTCCCAAAGTTACAGTGACATTGCGCAAGAGCTATGGCGGCAGCCACATCGTAATGGGATGCAAGCAGCTCCGCACCGATATCAACTACGCATGGCCTTCGGCTGAAATCGCCGTAATGGGTGCAAGCGGTGCCGTTGCAGTGCTTTGCGCTAAAGAAGCTAAAGAACACGAGGATCCCAAGGCCTTCCTCGCAGAAAAAGAAGAAGAATACACCGATATGTTCGCCAATCCGTACCAAGCGGCAAAATACGGCTACATCGACGACGTGATAGAACCGAGGAACACACGTTTCCGCATCTGCCGCGCACTGGCCCAGCTGGCCACCAAGCGTGACGGACTGCCCGCAAAGAAGCACGGCAACATACCGATGTAACGTTTCCACAACCAAAAAACAACAAACATGAACAACAACGAAGTTTATGCAGCCATAGCTTTGGCGTTGCATGAGTTCGAAGGCAACAATGTGCATGACAAAGAAGCCGGCATCATAACCATCAAGAGCAAACACTCTGAATGGGAAATGCATATGCACAACATGACGCAACACCCATAACAAATGGTATAAAGGCCTGAGACCGAAAGAAGAATATGCCCGTACGCGGACACCTGACAGCCTCAAAGCCTTTAAAACCAATAAAAACCAAAACAATGAAAGAATACAAATATACGATAAACGGCAACAAATACAACGTTGCTATCGCCGGGATTGAAGACAACATAGCAAATGTCATCGTCAATGGCGAAGAGTATAAGGTTGAGATGGAAAAAGAACCTGAACCCGTAAAAAAGAAGGTTGTGGTAAAACCTGTGGCTGCTCCCGCCCCCGCAGCTGAGCCGGCGTCAGGAAATAGTACTAAAATCAACACCAACAACGCCGTTAAATCTCCACTCCCCGGAGTGATAGTTGAAATAAAGGTAAAGGTTGGCGACGAAGTGAAAGAAGGTGACACTGTTGTTGTGCTCGAAGCAATGAAAATGGCAAACAACCTCGACTGTGAAAGAAGTGGCAAGGTAACAGCCATTCTCGTTAGCGAAGGAGAAAGCGTAATGGAGGACACTCCGCTTGTCGTCATTGAATAACCATATCTTCATTTAAGCTAAAAAGAAATCCTCCTGAAGTTGAAATAACTTCAGGAGGATTTCTTTTTAGCACTTTATTGACTATAAAAACTCATTTAACAGATCTCTTGACGATTGCGCGTGGCTTTGATTTAGGCAGGTGTTTCTTCTTACGCAGCCATTCAGCCTTACGCCTTTCATACTCCTCATAGTGGCGCTCAAGGAAATTATCTGCCATAAATCAATGTCTGAACTTGCTATAAACAACATTCAACTTAATATTACCATTCTGGCTTTCACTGCCACCCACGAGCCTTGTACTCGTCAGACTCATGTCATGCACAACTTTTACAATCTGCCCCGAAGAGTTCATTGTAACCGTAACAGGCACTATAACGACCTTGTTCCAGTTCTTGTTCTCAGCCAACCAATTAGGATTTGACAAGCCTGCTTGCTTGTTATTGTACATATAAGTTATCAAACTTGAAATGTTGTTGAATATGTAACTGTTGTACGACGACTGGGTGTCATAACTTGCTATGAACGATCTCTCGTAATCAACAACATTCTCGTTTTCAAAAAAAGTGTACAAACTATCAAGTGGTATCATCAACAATGTTGACGGCACATCTAACGAATAATCGCCCTGATAATCATTATTGATGCGCGTAAGGGTAAGTTTCGCAGTGTTGAGAGTATCGTTCTCATGTCCCTTCTTAACTTCGTCAACCGGCAAATCCAGTACTGTAAATATTCCGGAAGGGGTCTTCAGGTACGTACAACTGTTATCAGCCGCCAGTACAGCGAGCGCGTCATCGTCGTTAACAATATTGGTCGTTTGCAAGACTTCTTCCGTCCCGGAGAATGTAGAAGTTCCAACAAATGTTGAATCGGCCTTATACCTGAAATAAACGTTCAACTGGCTGACCGTTACATACGCCATAGATCCAAGTCCGTCGTTGACTTTGAAATAAAATCCCGGACAAACATTATGGATGAAATTGTATGAATTTTTAAAATTAGAGGGGTTCTCATAGAACTTGCGCATTATGTAAGTTCCGTAATTATTGTACTTGTTACCTTCCGAATCAGTGTATTCACCATTGAGGTTTATCTCTATATTCGGAGTATAAGAACTTACATCTGCACGGTCTTCATCACTCACAGTAAGGTCTGCCAAGGTATAAGTCTTATTCACCTTCAATCCATTACCAGCCACAAAGCCTTCTTTTTGAGGATCGAAATTTGAATAATATTTTTTATCTTCACTCATCGGCTCCGACATTTCATGCGCCGTAAGATTCATTGTTGCAAGTGAATCACCGTAGTAACTCGTGTAAAAAAGCCTTATGTGACAAGAATCGGCTATTACATCGCCGGCATCATCCAAACTGACAATACTGTCCTTGTCTGGCAGAGTGTAATTTTCAAGCGTGCCAAACTGTACCATGAAGTCTCCCGTAATATAATTGCCACTTTCAGGGTCACGTATTTTCCCCAAGTAACCAGTGGTATTACGCGAAAGAACAGAGTCAACAATCATTGACCTTGAGGAAACATCGAATGTAGCCGTTGCGACATCCAACAAATCAGATGTGTCTGTCAAAGATGTACCTATTGAATCTGTTGTATCATCACAAGCTGCAAACATCCATCCAGCTATAAGCCCAATGGCCGTCAAAATCTTAATTTTCATTTGATTGTAAGTAGGTGTTCTATATTAACCGATATAAAATTCATTGTAGGTAACCATTGTATCTTTGCCATCATATTGTACGCTCTTACGGACTGTTTTAAGAAGTTTCACCGGCTGCGTAGCCCATTTTCACATCTTTTTCGGACTTTAAAAACATTCCAAAATAACTTACACTATTATGGCAATTCATTTTGAGAACCTACTTAAACCTAACAGACAACAGTAATGTTAGTTATTCTGATTTACCTTCAAATATTTTATCGTAAAAATCTTCGTACACTTGACAAATGTCATCGTCATTCGGATTGTCGATGACGGGCAGCCCTTTGCTGTTTGCATATTCTATAAGTTCGGGGCTTACGCCATCACCGGCATTGACAACGCCGTCTGAATAATCGATTGCAAGTTTCTGTAAGTCCATGAAACCGAAATCCTTACCGTAGTTGTCAAGAATGTCCGACTTCACATCACGGAACTCTATACTTTGCCTGAAATTCTCTCCAAGACTGCCATTCAGTTTCTCCGAGAATAACGACGTTACTATTTTAGTGTTAGCGAATGAAGGTTCGTCCTGATATGCAGCCCTTATGTAAAGCGGTATTATTGAGCACATCCACCCTTGGCAATGTATGATGTCGGGGGCCCAACGCAGCTTTTTCACCGTCTCAAGCACTCCGCGTGCAAAGAACACGGCACGCTCGCCGTTGTCATCATATTCTTTCCCGTTTTCGTCAAAAGCCATAAGGCGTTTCGTGAAATAATCCTCGTTATCAATAAAATACACCTGTATTCTTGTTGACGGTATCGAAGCAACCTTGATTATCAACGGATGATCTGTCTCATCGATTATGAGCATCATTCTTGACAAGCGTATTACCTCGTGCAACTGGCCGCGACGTTCATTGATATTACCCCATTTAGGCATGAATGTCCTTATCTCATAGCCCTTTTCTTGAATTAACTGTGGAACCACACGGCCTAAATGCGACATCTCGCTTTCCGGTACATACGGAGTGATTTCTTGGTTTATGAATAATACCTTCTTCGCCTTCATGTTGTTTATCTTTTATCCTTGCAAAGGTACGAAAAAGTTTGCAAAACGAGCAATTTTTTTTCGTTTATTAGACTAAAGCACCTATCTAATGGCATATTTTTGTGATTATTCTTCTTTATTTAAGAAATTTGTTGTTATTTTGCACGCCAATTCAATAAGCGTTGAAACATTTTTTATCATGCAAGTTTTTCATAAAATAGTTGAGCTTCAAAACAAGTTGTTCAACGACAGAAAGCAAGGCAAAAGCGTAGGACTTGTACCTACGATGGGTGCGCTTCACGAAGGACACGCCTCTTTGGTTGAGAAGAGCGTAAAAGAGAACGACATCACGGTTGTTTCAATCTTCGTCAACCCTACACAATTCAACGATCCAAAAGACTTGAGCTCATATCCGAGAGACCTCGACGCTGATTGCAAACTGCTTGAAAGCGTAGGCGCCGACTATGTTTTCGCACCGTCGGTCGAAGAGATGTATCCCGTACCTGACACACGCCACTTCGAGTTTCCGCCTGTCACCACGGTGATGGAAGGTGCGCACCGCCCCGGCCACTTCAACGGTGTGTGCCAAGTGGTCAGCCGCCTGTTCTACATCACGCGCCCCGACAGGGCTTATTTCGGAGAGAAAGACTGGCAACAGATTGCCGTAGTGAAAGCTATGGTAAAATCATTGGGCCTGAAAGTCAACATCGTTGAATGCCCCATTGTCAGGGACAGCGACGGACTGGCACGCTCGTCGCGCAACGCACTGCTATCACCCGACGAACGAAAAATTGCCCCAAACATATTCAAAGCATTAAAGGACAGTTTAGACTACGCTGAAAAACATAGCGTAAAAGAAACCCACGACCACGTAGTAGAACAGATAAACGCAATAGACGGTCTCGAAGTGGAATACTTTGCCATCGTTGACGGAAACACTCTGCAAGACGTCACCGACTGGAACGACTCGACATACATCGTGGGCTGCATCACGGTATATTGCGGTTCAAGACCTGTAAGACTTATCGACCACATTAAATATAAAGACTGACGCATCATGATGATTGAAGTATTAAAAAGCAAATTGCACTGTGTCCAAGTGACGGAAGCCAACCTCAACTATATGGGAAGCATCACAATAGACGAGAAACTGCTGGACGCGGCCAACATGATAGCCGGCGAAAAAGTGCAGATTGTCAACAACAATAACGGCGAACGCTTTGAAACGTACATCATAAAGGGTGAACGCGGCAGCGGCTGTATCTGTCTCAACGGTGCGGCTGCAAGGAAATGTCAGGTAGGCGACACGGTTATAATAATAGCTTACGCACTGATGGACTTTGAAGAGGCCAAACAATTCACACCTACCGTAGTGTTCCCGGAACACAACAAGATTGTAAAATAAACGCGGTTACACCACCGCAACAACAATAAAAAAGGAAACGCTGCTTTTATTCTTGAAAGCCAGTGTTTCCTTTTTTATATTATATACACACAGCGGATACAGGTTTATCCATTGGAGACGGACGACATTAATAATAACAAATCAAGAATATTCTCTTTTAATCCAAATGAAAAGATACTTCCACAAACGATGTGGTTACATTACCACCTAAGTTATGAAAAAAACAATATGTGGTTCATCCGCAGTTCAGGTGTATGTTAGAATCATGCAGTGCAAACAGCCTTAGTTTGAAATACTTGTCGTCCCTG
>CALUGX010000135.1 GCA_944320285.1 uncultured Prevotella sp. | reverse complement strand
GTTACATTAAATGCTTAAAGACTTTCGGCACAACTGGATATGAAAAGAGGGTGTACCTGAATTTTGATACACCCTCAAAAAATGTAAAAATGCTATGCTTTATTGCACACTTTTATCAATAAATCCCGTAACATATTATATATCAGCAATTTACCATTGCATACGAAAAGATACGTTATTTTCGCCAAATTACGACTTATTTTATTCTACGCCAGTTTTAATGTTAAAATGAAAATCAATATAATATGAAATATCTTTATTTGCCAACAAAATGAAATTTAAAAAACTCTTACATTAGTAGTTATCGACTATTGCACGGGCTTAGTAGTTAAAACAAAATACTTTGCCAGAAAAGTTGACAAAAAGGCATATGGGGGATTGCGGACATTAATTCAAAAAAATCGGGCGCGTAACATAAATACGCACCCGATCTGAAGATGATTAATATTGGTTTACATTATTTTCCTGCCGGCACAAGCTCAATGAGATAAATCTGTGTTTCCTTTGAGCCACGAGTTATGTTATGGTCTCCGGCTTCAATCGACGTTGTGGCAACAAAATAATTATCATTAGCCAAACCTTCTATTTTCACATCATCAACTTCAATGTCAGCCGGGTCTTTCTCTGCCTTTGTGAAATAAATGTTCAGCGTCATGGGAGTATCAATGCTGAAAGCAATATTTGTAGCGCTCTCCATCTTCACACCGTTCGTATATGTAACTCCTCCTACTGTCACGGGGCCGTTCTTGCTAGTCCAGCTCGGCTCGGCACCGTCTTTTGTGGCCACGAATATTGAGTTTGACGCCGCTTTCCCGTCGAAATTGCAAGTGATGGTCTCGCCTGTCACAGGCGTATCAGGATCTTCACCCTCGTCAGGATTCGGGTCTACGGGCTCCTCACCTCCCTCATCCGGGTCTGTTACGTCGCCGCCATTCTTGCTTTCAAGGGCCACATAATAAAGGCAAGTTTCAACGCTGCCACCTCTTGTAATTTTGTACGACGTTCCGGCCTTAACATCCACTGTTATGGTATAACCGTCACCAGCGGCTGTGGCTACACCCGCAATGTCTTCACCATTGATAGCCAAACCTATTTCACCGTCGGTGTAATCATCGCGCTTATCAAAATACAACGTCATCGTCATATCTTCAGTCGGAGTAACCGTAAGCTCACCTGACGAGTTCATCTTCAGGCCTTCACTGTAAGCCGTGCCATTGATTGTCATGGTTCCGCTCTTGTCTGCCTTTGCAGCCGAAGAACCTTCGGTAAATATACTTACGTTATTGCTCTGAAGCTTACCACCAACAAACGAGGCGTAAATGTCGCCCTCAGTTACGACAGGAGTTTCAGGCTCATCCGGGTTATCCTCGCCTTCATCACCGCCTGGGTTCGGATTAACAGGCTCGTCGCCGCCTTCACTACCCTGCTCACCACTCTCGGCATTCTCATCTCCGTAAATACCAACGAGACTTGTTTCATAGTTGAGCACCTTATTTTTCAACTCCTTGTTAACATCATAACTTCCATCATCTACTGAATTATTAAACGTAAACTGGAAATCACCATGATTTAAACGGCCAGCACCATAATATCCTGTAACAACTCCAGGAATGTCTACTGCTGCATCTGCATCATAGTCATAGATTTGTGAAGAATTAGTATCAAAATTATTATATGTATTTCCTCCCGCCAAAGTCTTGACACTGCTTGGAACTTGCTCATCACGGGAAGACGCTTCGTATGCGTCAAATTGAACATTGTTTTCTTGATATGTAACATACCTGAAGTTGCTTGACTTTTCGGCGAAAACATTTCCGTATGACTTAATAATACCACCGTCTTCACCGCTGAATGTGCCTTCTCCATCACCTGCAATATCGCTACCCTGCAATGAAATCATCATCGGCTTGTTTGTATTGCGGAAATAGTTGGACTCGACAAACACGCTTGAACCGGTCGTTGCGCCCACACCATATTTTGAAACACCGTCATAATAATTATTGTAAACATGAACTGTCATTGTACGTACTCTCGGAGTGCGGGAATCTGTATGGTCAAACCAATTATGATGATAAGTTATCCAATTATCGCCGCTTTCGCTTGTCATGCCGCAAAGAGAACTCTTGCCACTATCCCAGAAGTGATTTGAAGACAATGTAATATATTTAGAATCACCTTTCAAGTCTATCGTACCGTCTCCTTTGGCCTGGTCGCTATCGCCACCCGCCTGTCCATAAAACAAGTCCATATTATGAATCCAAATATTAGAATTGTCGGTGTCAAGCGAAATTCCATCATCCATAAAATTCATAATCGCAAAATTACGGAACTCTATACTCGTCGTATTTCGACAGAGAAAACCAAAACCTGAGACTGTAGCATCTTCACCAATGCCTTCAATAGTGATATTCTGTGCCACCCCGTCTTTATTCGACTTTATCTGCAAACCTTCGCTACTACTCGACATACCGTCAAGATCGCCGTCCTCAACCAAACCAATTATACGGAAAGTAATAGGGGTAGAGTCATAACCTTTAGTGTATGCATCAAGTATATTTTGTATACCTGTTCTAGTTTCTGTTTTTCCTTTGCTATCTATTATTACATCTGTTGAAATAGTTTTGGCTGTATTAGCTGTTACATAAAGTACTTTTGCATCGGCTTTCAGCGAACCGTCGTTGTTGTATGCACCAACACCTTCTGTGCGATTGAAGTGTGCGTATCCCGAACGGTCATAATTTACAACCGTCATGTTTTCAGCAATGCCTTCAACTCCACTTACTTCGTTGCCGTCATTGTCAACAGCCACAACCTTTATGGCATAATCGTTACCTGCAACAAGGCCAACAACGTCAGCACGGGCGTATGAACCATAGTCGCGCACAAGCTGTTGGTCTATCTTTGTCCAGTCAGTTGCTTTTCCACCTTTATAATATACATTATAAGAAACAGCTCCGCTGTACTTCTCCCACTTTGCGTAAAGAGACTCCTGCCAACCCTTGGCCTCGGTTATCTTGATTTCGCCTTCTTGTATGTCGCTCTCGCCACCTTCCGACTGTGCTACGGTAAAATCGATATGGCTCACGCTGCGTGTGTAAGTGTCAACCCAGTCGCCGTCTACGGGAGTAACGATGACAGTTCCCTCCGCCTTGTTGAAAGCAACCTTTACGTCGTCTGTATTGTAATACTTAATATCACTGCCGACTGTGAGACGCATCTGGTTTACTGTAGTGTTGCCACTTACGGAATGGTCGTCACCCGCAACAGGCTCGTCAGGCTCATCACCGCCACCCTGTTGTGCGGCAGAAACAGAAATGCTGTAAATGTACATTCCACCAACCAAAGTTGTAAGTGTGACATCTCCGTCTGCGGCAACAGTACCCGTGCAAGTCATTTCTTCAGCAGAGATAGCGGACTCACCAAAACCTTGTGTTCCTGAAAGATTTTTTGCATCAAGCCCGCGGGCTTCTTCATTCTTTCCTGTAAGGCACTTAACTGAAACCACCTGGCCGACCTTAAGGTTATTTATAGTCAGCTTTACACCGTTTCCATTTAGTTCCAAACGTGAACTGCCAAAGTTACAACGAACTTTAGCCTTGCCTTCTACCTTTTCGCTGGGCGCACCGGCAGTAAACGTCAAGCCTTTGGCATAATCAAGCTCTGTACCATTGGCTACCAGAGGGGCGTTATCCAATGCTCCGCCAACGTAACACCAACGGTCTGAACCCAAAAGCCAGTTGTCATCAGCTTGGCAAGCGGCCTTGTCTGCATCGCTCATGGTAGAGAAGTCCCATGTTGTCTGTGCGTTTGCGTCTGTTGCAAACAGGGCTACAAACCCTGCCAGCAATATATATAATAAGGTGTTTATCTTTTTCATGGCTTTACTTTATTAATTGTTTCTTACCGTTAACTATATACAAGCCAGCCGGCAATCCTTCAGTAGACGTACCTACATACTGGCCGCCGAGTGTATAAACTCTCTTCACAGTATTAGTTTCACTACCTGCCCCCACCTCGGAGATGCCCGTGGGCGTGTCGTCGTCACTATAGGCGAGGTCAATCTTTACAAGCGACATATCTTCTGTTAAAGAAGTTGCGTCGTCAAACATCATGATCACATTGTCGCCTGAGAATGTAAGCTCTGTTACAAAACCTTCCACGGGCGCGCCGTTAACGTACACTGTCTGTTCTGTGTCCGCACAGGCATAGCCTCCTGATAGCATAGCTAACAGTAAGGCGTAAATAGCCTTTTTTTTCATAGTTAAAAATTTGTTTTTTAGTTTGTAGATTAATTCACCGCAAAGATAGTAAAAAAAACTTTGATATTTGACAATTTGACAATAAAATTATGTTATTTTTTATGAATGCCCTAAGCTCCCATTCATACATAAAGCCAAATATAAAAAATAAGCTCGTCCTTTACCTACCGCACGCCAAGGAATAAGTACCAAGGCGAACAAGTTGAAAAAGGACGAACTTATAAAAACAAAAATTGATTGTCTCACGACAACCAATCTTTTATTAACCTTAATAATCTAATACCATGAAAAACACGTTGCAAAGGTATAATTTATTTTTATATCTGCAAAATATAACTTTAAATTTATTACGAATTTAACATACTCTAAATGTTTTACCATCCCATTTAAATGATTTTTGCTTTATTATTGCTTTTACTTCATTTTTCAAGTTCATTGTTGTGAACGGAACTCCAAGACTGAAAGTGAGAATTTCTCCTTTTGCGTCAAAGCTGGTATTTACCATTACAGGCTCGATGCATTTCTTAAGATCTTCAAACCGCGCCGTAGCCATAGTGTCAGGGCGCGCAGTTAACTCTGACAACATCGTAGCTGTATCGCTCGTGTCTGGTAAGCCATAACTTCCAGTTATATTGTTCCAACCTATAGAATAAAACTTAACCTCACTTTCAACTACAGGCGTTTTAATCGTCTTTACAACACATATTATCTGCGCAGTGTCACCCATCGAAAGCAATTTAATTTGCAGCAAAGCGCTTTTGTTCAGCTCTACCAAGGCATAATCATCGCTTACCGTCCGTATCTTTGTTGTTCCATTGAGCGAATTTTTTATCTCTAAAGAGTCGTTTACATTTGAGAACTTACCTATCTCCTCTTTCCTGTCCTTGTCAATGTACGGTGCAAGATTTTCCGGTATCGTACTCAACACGCTTGTAACAGTCACCTTGGCCATCGCTGTCATATATATAAATAAGGTGACGATAATAAACATTGTTTTCTTCATTTCTTAACTTTTAATTCTATAATCCTTTACCCTTACAGCTTTACCTTCACTTACGTGGAGCGAACCCTTTTTCACTAATTTTACCTTTGGTGTAAGTAATATTTCATCTTTCAGTGTGCGCTGAATATCCTTTGTCATGTTTTGAAGTTCAGGGAACACATCTGTCGTCATGTCATCAAGCTCAACTTTTACAGTCATCACATCATTGTCATTAATCGTTGCAAGCTCTATGAGATAGTTAGACCCCAATCCTGGATATTGCGCAAGTATTTTCTCCACCTGCATCGGAAATACGTTTACCCCCTTGATAATGAACATATCATCAGTACGGCCTTTTATGCGATCTATTCGCCGGTGTGTCCTGCCGCAGACACATTCACCAGGAATAATACGTGTCAGGTCGCGCGTACGGTAACGCAATATCGGCATCATTGTGCGGTCAAGCGTAGTCAACACCATCTCGCCATATTCTCCGTCAGGCACAGGTTCAAGCGTGTCAGGGTTTACTATTTCAACAATGTAGTTATCTTCCCAAAGGTGCATTCCGTCCTGTTGCTTACATTCAAATGCCACACCTGGCCCGTTCATCTCCGTCATACCGAAGCTGTTATACGCTTTCACGCCCAGCAATCGCTCTATGCGCCGCCGTTGTTCCTCCGTATGTGGCTCGGCACCGATAAATAAAGTATGTAATTTTGTAGAACGCGGATCAATGCCTTCCTCCCTGAATACCTCGGCCAGCCTTATGGCATAACTTGGTATGGCATGAAGGCAAGTAGTACCAAAATCACGGATAAACATTATTTGACGCTTGCTGTTACCTGCTGCGGCCGGAACCGTTGTCGCGCCCAACCGTTCGGCACCGTATTGGAAACCAAGTCCGCCTGTAAACATTCCGTATCCAGAACTGTTTTGGAACACGTCAGTGTCACGACACCCCACCATATACATATTCCTCGCCACCATGTTAGCCCAAGAGTCTATGTCGTGCCGTGAATACACAACTACCGTTGGATGCCCGGTTGTACCGCTTGACGAATGTATGCGTATGGCGTCTTTCATGTCTCCAGCAACCAATCCAAACGGATAATTATCGCGGAGATCCTGTTTCGTCGTAAATGGCAGCTTCCTTATGTCGTCAACACTTATTATTGTTTCAGGCGTCACCCCGCATTCTCTCAACCTACGCCCGTAAAACGGCGACTTCAGCGCAATGGCTATCGTCTTACGCAACTTGTCAGCTTGCAGACGTCGCAGATCTTCGCGTGGCATAGTCTCAATTTCAGGCTGCCAATATTCTCCATTCATATTCTTTCGTTTTCTTTTGTTTACAGCATAACGGTAAATGGAAACGGCCGTTACCGCATAACCGTAATTTTTTCAACGTGCAATATTACAATTTTATTTTGACATTGCCAATTTTATTTTAATCAAAAATGACATGGATACCCGTAATTTGCAATTTGCAAAAAATTAAATGTAAATGAATTGCAAGTCATGGAGTTTATAAGTCAAAATAAAAACGCCCTGCAAATCAATGACTTGCAGGGCGTTAATGGTAGTGGATAGGGGAATCGAACCCCTATGCCAAGATTGAGAATCTTGTATCCTAACCGTTAGATGAATCCACCATATCAATATCAAAGTAAGTCCACTATACCTGCGGAAGCTGGGGGATTCGAACCCCCGGTACGATAAACTCGCACGGCAGTTTAGCAAACTGCTGGTTTCAGCCACTCACCCAAACTTCCTTTCCGGTTTATTGTACCGAAGCATTCTCGCTCAAATGCGGTTGCAAAGGTAAGCATTTCTTTCTATTCCTGCAAATATTTTCAATATTTTTTTTATCAAAATCTTTATTTTATGCTATTTATGGCATAAAAGTGCCTTAGCAAGGAATATCCTACACGATATTACAATATTTTCAACTGTATAAAATACTTTTCATCCAAAGATCTATTTTTGTAAACAATATTTGTAACCAAGCACCATGACAATCATTTTAGTCATTTGGTGGTATCTGTAAATGTACACCCAACGCATATAACAACGAAAAAAAACGGCGCAGGGAGGAAACACTCCTTGCGCCGTAAGAAATTATAATTTAAGTGATATTAAAGCCACTTAACATAGCAGAAGTCCTGACGGTGAGGCAGGTTCTCGTTTTTAGGATACATCCTGACGCCGGTCTTGTAGGTACCGGCCTCTGAAGCCTCAACGGTTGCTTCGAATGTATAAAGGTTGCCTTCGTGCTTTAGGAGCTTGAACGGGAATACATTGGATATAGTCTCTTCACCATTCTTGTCTGTAGTAACAGAAACAAACTCAAGGCCGATGGCATCGTTAAGCCCCTGTTCGTCAATGACAAATTTAATCTTATACTCCACACCTGTCTCCATGCCAGTTGAAGGCATATTCGTCTCTTTTGAGACAACCGTGATAGAATCCCAACGCTCGGCAACAGTCTCCTTCCACTGAGCAATATCTTTTGCAAGTCTGTTGTCGTTGGCTGCGAGTTTCTTAAAACGTGCGGCCTCCTTAATGTAGAACTTGCTGTAATAGTCATCGAGCTGGCGTTTCATTGTGTAATGCGGAGCTATCATTGCGATTGAGTTCTTGATTACCTTTATCCAGCCTTCGCTATAACCAGCTTCGCTCTTGTTATAATAAAGAGGTATAATCTCATTCTCAAGCAAGCCATAGATGGTTGCAGCGTCTAACTGGTCTTGATAGCCTTGGTTCTTGTAAGTGCGTTTCTCCGTCAAAGCCCATCCTGCTCCTTCGCGATAGCCCTCAAGCCACCATCCGTCAAGCACAGACAGGTTAACAACACCGTTCATTTCAGCCTTCTCGCCAGATGTACCTGAAGCTTCAAGCGGACGTGTCGGAGTGTTCATCCAAATGTCAACGCCAGAAACGAGGCGGCGTGCAAGCTGCATATCATAATCCTCAAGGAATATTATCTTGCCGAGGAACTCAGGACGCTGGCTTATCTCAAAGATTTTCTTTATCAAGCCCTGGCCTGCACCGTCGGCGGGATGTGCCTTACCTGCGAAAAGGAACTGTACGGGATGTTCAGGATTATTTACGATCTTAGCAAGACGCTCAAGGTCTGTAAAGAGCAGATGCGCACGTTTATAAGTGGCAAAGCGGCGGCAGAAACCTATCATGAGCGCGTTGGGGTTGATTTTCTCCAGCAGTGACACAACACGTGCAGGATCGCCTTGATTCTTCAGCCATGTCTCGCGGAACTTGTCACGAATGTAGTCTGTCAATTTCTTTTTCAAAGCCATGCGGGTGTCCCAAATCACGTTGTCGGGTACCTTGTAAATGGCGTGCCATATAGACTCGTTGCTCTGGTCGCCCATGAACGACTTGTCGAAATACTGAGCATAGAGCTTGCGCCACTCTGTCGCAGCCCATGTGGGGAAGTGTACACCGTTGGTGACATATCCTACATGGTTCTCCTCAGGATAGTAACCTTTCCATATTCCGGAGAACATCTTTTGGCTAACCCATCCGTGGAGCTTGCTCACGCCGTTAACTTCCTGGCAGGTGTTACAAGCGAACGTTGACATACAGAACTTCTCGTTATGGTCGTCAGGATTGGTACGGCCCATACCGATGAACTCGTCCCAGCTGATGCCGAGAATTGATGGGTAGCCGCCCATATACTTACCAAATAAGCCTTCGTCGAAATAATCGTGACCTGCCGGCACAGGAGTGTGTACCGTATAGAGAGAAGAAGCGCGCACCAGTTCAAGAGCTTGGTTAAACGTAAGTCCGCTTTGAACGTAATCGCAAAGGCGTTGCAGGTTGCAAAGCGCGGCGTGTCCCTCGTTGCAGTGATAAATGTCTTTCTTTATTCCGAGCTTTTTCAATGTCAGGATACCGCCGATGCCGAGCAAGATTTCCTGCTTGAGGCGGTTCTCCCAGTCACCACCGTAAAGGGAGTGGGTTATCGGTTTGTCAAAGTCAGAGTTCATCTCGTTGTCCGTATCAAGAAGATAGAGCGAGATGCGGCCTACGTTTACACGCCAAACATACGCGTGCACAAGATAGTTAACATAAGGAACGTCAACTACAAGCGGATTACCGTCGGCGTCAAGCTGGCGCTCGATGGGCAGCGAGTTGAAGTTTTGAGCCTCATAATTGGCTATTTGCTGGCCATCCATGCTCAATGACTGCTTGAAGTAGCCATACCTGTAAAGGAAACCTACAGCGCACATATCAACATTGCTGTCTGACGCTTCTTTCAGGTAGTCGCCGGCAAGCATCCCGAGACCGCCAGAATATATCTTAAGCACCTGGTTGATGCCATACTCCATGCTGAAGTAAGCCACCGAAGGGCGTTTGGTGTCAGGTTTCACGTCCATATATTTGCGGAACTGTGAATAAACGTCTTTCACCTGCTTCATTATCGCCTTATCGCGCACGATTTCTTCTTTGCGATCATAGCTAAGGCGCTCAAGCAACAGCACGGGGCTATGCCCTACTTCTTCATACAGTTTCTCGTCAAGACTTCTCCAAAGGTCTCTTGCCTCGTAATTCCAAGCCCACCACATATTATGAGCAAGCTCGTCCAGACATTTCAGTTGTTCCGGCAATCGAGATTTAACCGTAACCTCCTTCCATTGAGGAGCGTTGACATAATCAGCTTTAATTTTCATAACCTATTTTAAATTCAAAAATACACATATTATTAAATTAAGAGTCAATAATTAAAATATGTATTGTCGGCAGTTTTCCGTCTTATTATTGACTATTAGTTTTTAATTCTTAGACACTTTCTTCCTCTCTTCCGCACGCCTCAGAGCAAAATCGTATGCTTCATAATAATACTTTATGAAGTTACTCCAAAGGGCTTTCTTCGATAACTTTTCAGCATTTGCGCGCGACTTTTTCACGTCCGCCGGGGCAAAATTTGAATATTCTGACACTGTTTCCTTTATTCTATCGGCCACTTCTGAATAATTATAGTCAGTACGATGAATTACTTTTACACCGTCGATTATTTCACCCGGATGGCCAATCTCCGAATTGGCCCACAAGCCAAAGCCGGCCAAGTCTGACGTTATGCAAGGCACTTTGAAGGCCACAGCCTCAAGCGGAGTATATCCCCACGGCTCATAATATGAGGGATAGATGCAAAGATCGTTACCCAACACAAGGTCGTAATATTTCATGTTGAAAATACCGTCGCCTCCGTTGAGATAACTGGGCAGGAATATCAGTTTCACCCTGTCGTCCTTGCGGTTTTGCATATCAAGGTATTTCAACATATCAAGCACGTTGTCGTGGCTCATATTGTGCAGCCAATGGGTTATCATTGGCACGTGCAGGGGTGTGTCAAACTTTTGTCCTGACTCAAGGCGGTCCACCAAATCTTGACGCGGCTCACCGACCCAACCGGGCACATCAATGAAAGCAAGCACGTTTTTATTCAGACTGTTGTCACGCAGCAGACGGTTCATGGCCTCGATGTAAACGTCAACCCCCTTGTTCCTAAATTCGTAACGACCGCTCGTAGATACGACGAGAGTATTCTTATCGTCAAAATCTACGCCGAGAAGGGCGTTGGCAACCTCGAACATACGCTTACGGGCAAGGTTGCGCTTGCGGGTAAATTGTGCCCCCTTTGGAACGAAGTCGTCTTCAAATCCGTTAGGCAGAACAAAATCCACTGGCTTGTCGAGCAACTCCTTACATTCGTTAGCTGTTATCTCACTTACTGTGGTGAAGCAATCAACATACTTGGCCGTCTGTTTCTCTATCGAATGTTTGCTCTGCATATTAAGTTCCCATGCCATCTGGTCACCGTTATAAGCGAAAAGATAGTCGTACAGCGGCTTGTTGTTGCCAGCTATGCTACGGCCTATGCTCGTAGCGTGTGTCGTAAACAGAGTGGCCACTTGCGGCAGTTTATCGTTAATGTAAAGCAGACCGAGGCCTGTCATCCATTCATTGCCGTGGTAGATAACGCGCTTTGACTGATCCAAATAGAACTTGTAAAAACTTTCCACCACCTTAGCTGCACCATACGAGAACATTGATGCCTCGTCATAATCGCCATAAGCGTGGAGACTGTCAACCTTGTAGACCTCCCACAACTTGGTATAAATCTCGTTCTTATTTTTGTAATATAGAGTAAAGTCCACCAATATTGCTACCGGCTCGCCGGGCACATTCCAACGGCCTACTCTTACGCCCAACCCTTCTTTATCGGCTTGTTTTTTCCATTCGACGAAAAGCGACCGGTCTTCATTAAAATACAAATCGTTAGCTTCGGCTAAGTCAGGACCAATGAAAATTATCCTGTCGCGCATGGCGTTTTGTAATGTCTTAGCTCGTGTTGAAAGGACGGTATATATGCCCCCTACTTTATTACAGACTTCCCAACTTGACTCAAAAATGTAGTCGGGAGATAAAAATCCTGTTCCCATTCGTTCTATAGATAAAAAACGCTGCAAAGATAATAAAATTACAACAACCACACGAATGCGGTACATAAAAATTCATAAAGATACTGTTTTCTTGACATATAATAATAACGACGGAGGTGGTAAATCTTTTTTACAAACGCGGCCAAGAAAAGTCGCTAAAGCAAAATGTCACAAAATCAAACATTTTGCTTAATTATTGACTTTCATCAACGCCGTATAATTGCGTTATTTCAGAATAAAATATTTTTTCGCCAAAATACACGGATTTTTGATGTGCACACATAACCAAGTAGTTATCAGACGATTGCGGCGCAAACTACAAATGTGTGCAATAAAAACATCATTTAAAGAACACAAAAGCACCGATTGCTGGTGATAAAGGATATCTTTGAGAGTGTCGTATGTGCCCTTTACCAATGCAAAAGGCCATATTTTACAAGACGAAAACTCTTCAAAAAGCATCGAATTTAATTACGAAAAGAATAAAATCAGGCTTTATACATTGCAAATAGAATAATCTTAAACGACATCATTTTTCTATTTCATAAGAAATCACGGACAAACTTGGAATGACAATTGGCAAGGTAAAAATCTCAAACGGTTGACAAACGACAAAACGAAAACCGTGCAGAGTCGGCAAAGGCTATGACAAAATGTCTGTCATACAACAAACTTAACACCATTGGAAATAAGCGTTAAAAATCATGGCATAATATTTGCATAATAAAAAATGTGTGTATCTTTGCAATAAGATATGTAAATAGTGCAGGAATTACGATAAAACTAAGGTAAAAAGACAAGCAAGCCAGGCCGGTAAAGGCCGTCAGCAAGCTGAAGAGCAAGCAATAAAAGAAGAAAAGGAGAGAAGTACATGACCAGTCAATTTTCACCAAAAGTATCACAAATACTGGCGTTCAGCCGCGAAGAAGCGGCCAGACTCGCCAGCAGGTCGGTGGGACCGGAGCATTTGTTGCTCGGCATCCTGCGCGACCAGACCGGCCCAGTGCACGAATTATTTGTAAAATCCGACATTAACTTCCAATCAGTCAAGACCGAACTTGAACAAAAAGTGCGCGAGGAAGACTTCGCGCAACCTCTTCACACACACGAGCTCGTGCTCAACGAGAAGGCAAGCAATATTCTGAAATTAGCCGTCCTCGAAGCGCGCATACAGTCAACGCAGATGGTAGACGAGCAACATTTGCTGCTCGCAATACTGCACGACCACGTAAACAACGGAGCTAAAGAAGTGCTTGAATTTAACAATATGAACTACGAAGACGCATTGACATACTTCCAACAGAAAGCAAACATGGCCACAGACGGTATCACAATGCCTGACAAAGACGAGGACGAAGACGACGGAATGCTGAGCATTAACGGACATAACTCGCAGAAATCGAAACCATCGGGCACGGCCACAAGTGTACAGAAACCATCGGGCAAAACACCTGTGCTCGACAATTTCGGCACAGACCTTACCAAAGCGGCCGCCGAGGGTAAGCTCGATCCCGTGGTGGGAAGGGAGCGTGAAATACAAAGAGTTACAGAAATACTCTGCCGCCGCAAGAAAAACAACCCGATACTAATAGGCGAACCGGGCGTGGGAAAGAGCGCAATAGTGGAAGGCTTGTCGCAGATGATTGTGAAACACCACACGTCGCCCGTGTTGTTCAACAAGCGTATCATCAACCTCGACATGGGGGCCATTGTTGCAGGAACGAAGTACCGCGGACAATTCGAGGAGCGCATACGTGCCTTGGTGAAGGAAATAGAACAAAACCCAGACGTAGTAATATTTATCGATGAGATACACACGCTCATCGGTGCTGGTTCTACACCCGGATCAATGGACGCCGCCAATATGCTTAAGCCGGCGTTAGCAAGAGGCACGATACAGTGCATCGGTGCAACGACTCTCGACGAATGCCGCAACTCTATAGAGAAAGACGGTGCGTTGGAACGCCGCTTTCAAAAAGTCATGGTGGAACCAACCACGGCAGAAGAAACAGTCACCATACTCAACAACATTAAGGAACGGTATGAATATCATCACCATGTGGCATATTCAGATGATGCCATATTGGCGTGTGTCAAACTGACAGACAGGTATGTTACGGACAGGGCTTTCCCTGACAAAGCCATCGATGCACTTGACGAAGTTGGCGCACGCGTTCACCTGAAGCACGCCCAAATGCCTCCTGAAATAAGCGAAAAAGAAAAAGAAATAAGCTATGTCAAGGGGAAAAAGCAGGCTGCCGTAAGGAACCAAAACTTTGAATTGGCGGCCAGTTACAGAGACAAGCAGACAGAGCTTGAGGCTGAACTTGCTGAATTACAAGAACAATGGGCTAACAACGAGATAGGCAACCGCGACACTATAACCGAGGGAGACGTGGCCGAAGTTGTTTCTATGATAACAGGAGTGCCGGTACAAAGGATGGCTGAAGCCGAGGGCGTACGTCTCAAAAACATGGGAGATGAACTGAAAAAGGCTGTCATTGCCCAGGACAAGGCCATAGAAAAGATGGTGAAAGCCATACAACGTAACCGTGTGGGACTGAAAGAGCCAAACCATCCGATAGGTGCATTCATGTTCCTCGGTCCCACCGGCGTGGGCAAGACATACCTTGCGAAAAAATTGGCTGAATATATGTTCGGCAGCAGTGACGCCCTTATACGTATCGACATGAGTGAATACAGCGAGAGTTTCAACACTTCAAGACTTGTTGGAGCGCCTCCGGGATACGTTGGTTACGAGGAAGGCGGACAGCTAACGGAGAAAGTTCGCCGCCACCCCTACTCCATCGTGCTGCTTGACGAGATTGAGAAAGCTCACGGCAACGTGTTCAATATGCTGCTGCAAGTGCTCGATGAAGGACGCCTTACCGACGGTAACGGACGCCTGATAGACTTCCGTAACACTGTGATCATCATGACCAGCAATGCCGGCACACGCCAACTTAAAGAGTTCGGGCGCGGCGTAGGCTTCACAGCCGGCGGCAGCATAGGCCTCAGTCTGAATGAAAACGACAAGGAATATGCCCGCGGCATCATACAGAAAAGCCTCAGCAAGCAGTTCAGCCCGGAGTTCCTTAATCGCTTGGATGAAATCATTACGTTCGACCAACTTGACCTTGAAGCAATCAAGAAGATTATCGACATCGAACTGAAAGGATTGAAAAAGCGCGTGGAAGAGCTTGGCTACACACTTGAAATCACTGAGAAAGCCAAGGAGTTTGTTGCCATGAAGGGTTACGATGTACAGTTTGGAGCACGTCCATTAAAGCGCGCGATACAGAACTACATCGAAGACGGTGTATGCGAAATGCTGCTTGACGGCAAACTCAAGAGCGGTGACACCATATCCGTAGACAAGAACCAAGAAAAAGAAGAACTGACTTTTAAGAGTGAGGAATGAAAAAATGAAGAGCGAAGAATTCTTTTGCCATTAAAAATCCGGGCATTTGAGTTCTTCGCTCTTCTTTTTTACTTTTTAATTATCTTACCGTTATGTGAAAACACCCTTGCTTCACCTCATATTTCACATAACAACGTTTATTTTCACGCATATCCCGCAGAACTTCACTAAGCACCCATTTCAGCGTGTCATTACGCACGGCACGACGCTGACGGCCTTCCGTCGGACTGACAGTCTTATAACGATTATAACAAATGTCAAACGTTGTACCATACAAATGACACGAATTCTCTGTGGCGTTTTGGTTATAACCACGAAGCTTTTTTACATCGTCACGGGTGCGGAGCACGCTCGTCACAATCATCTGATGCAAAGGTATTCCCTTGATTTGCAGACTGTCATAGTACGCACGGCCAATGTCGTTGAGCAACACAGCAGCGCGTGGCACCAAGTAGGGAATGCTGTTATGCAAAGGGTCTACATGGAAATACGGGCTTGCACCGACGAATACAAGTTCCTTTTTGCGTTTCTCTGCGTCGCGACGGTCTGCCACAGGTTCTACGCCGTGGGTGCTTGCTGCAATCAACTGCACGTCATTGTTGTCAGGAAAAGTGCGACTGAAACCTGGCACGCTGTTTATTCTGTTCTTCAAAGGCTTACCATGCGTATCAAAAAAGCCTGCAAGAGGGAATTCAGCTGAAGCACCTGATGTCTGCTGCCACATCCAAAGACTGTCTGTAACAGGTTCCGGCACGTTCTGACTGACAACCTGCACGCTGTCAGCCACAGCTGTAACTGTAGCCGATTTGTTCTCAACCACCGAAGGAAACACCAAACGTACCAACGCCAAAAACAAAACTATGGCCGAGAATACGGCTAAATATTTATTGTTTGAGGCGTACCTGCGCAAAGCCTTGTAAACGACTTTGAACAGAACAACGAGATAATCTTTTATCGTAACTAACAGTTTTCTCATTTGTTGGAAGACTTTGCCACATCACGTACAACGTTGATTATGCGCTCTGAAAGTTCAGGATTGGGCAGTTGCTTGCTTGTTCCGCAGATGGCGATTGAGAAATTGTCGGCAAGACATTCTTCCGGATTTATCACGTAATCGGTGTTCTTACCTACCAAGTCATAGAAGTCTTCGGCCTGCTCAAGCGGCACAATCACTGTCTTGCCGTCACGCTTGACAGGCTCAAAATCAGCGTCAAGTGGTATTAAGCCAATTTTCATGTAATCAAAGAACGAACCACCGTCATAGTCGCGTTCTGAATAAATCAGCATTGTGTAAGGACTTTTCACTCCGCCGACCGTTAGAATTGCATAGCTGTCGTAACGGTTGACGTCAGGATTGGATATGCGCCTGTCGGTTATATCTTTAGAAAAACTAATTTCTTTATCTAGAACAGTAAAACCTATCACAGAGTACATCGCCTGTCTGAAATCCGGATTGTCACGGGTGAGCACATGGAAAGTTTCATGGGCCAACAGACCTGCCAACTTATCCGCAGTAACCTTTTTCATAACACCTTCGCCAATACAAATAATGTTACCGCGCGTGTAAGCCGCCGCTCCCCCTTCTTCTTCCATCGTTGTCTTCACTAATGTAAACTCTGCCGGGAGCGGCAGTTTCAGCCCTTTCGACGAAAGACTGTCGTCAAATATGCTAAAAGCCTTGAACAAAGAGTCTTTGTCGGACTCTGTGAAATCTCGCGTACAACGCCTAAGCATATCCATGATTTCAGTGCGCGTGGCACCTTTCTTACCCACACGTGCTTCAATGTCAAAACGCCCCCAGTTGTCGGTGTTCTTATCAGGGGTGGTCAACATCACACTCGCCTCAACCGAATCAACAAAATGCAAGACAAACTTATTCATCTCTTCACCAGCCATACTGTCAACAGGACAAAACCCCAACAGACAGGCAAAGGCTGACATCTTTAACTTATATAATGTTTTCATTTCAAAATACAGATAAAATTTAACCGTATGCAAAGATAATGCAAATAGAGCTAAGTGCAAAACAAAAATAGAATGAAACGGATTTTTGTTTTCAAATCCGAAATGCGGTTCATCTAACTTAAAGATGATGCAGACAAAAAATTAATTACAAAATAAAAATTCAAGTATTGCTTTTGAGACTTATTTAAGCCATTAACACGTATAAAGCAACATATAAAAACGGTTCATCCGCAGTTCAGGTGTATGTGTAGAAATAAAAAGCGGAAGTTGCCGTAAAAGTCGTATATTTGTGGTTG
>CALUGX010000134.1 GCA_944320285.1 uncultured Prevotella sp. | reverse complement strand
ACAACCCAAAACCTCAAAGTGTTAAAAGTTATACCGGAGCATAACCTCATCCTTGTGAAAGGTAGTGTTGCTGGTTGTAAAGGTTCAACCGTTTTAATTGAGAAATAATGGAAATTAACGTATTAAATATCAAAGGTGAGAACACTGGGAGAAAGGTTACGTTAAACGAATCTGTCTTCGGTATTGAACCAAACGACCACGTTATTTATCTTGATGTGAAACGCTATATGGCGGCACAGCGTCAGGGTACGGCTAAGTCAAAAGAAAGAAGCGAGCACGCAGGTTCAACACGTAAGCTCGGTCGTCAGAAAGGTGGCGGCGGCGCTCGTCGTGGTGATATTAATTCTCCTTTGCTCAAAGGTGGCGGTCGTGTTTTCGGACCGAAGCCCCGTGATTACAGTATAAAGTTGAACCGCAAAGTTACTGTTCTTGCTCGCAAGAGTGCCCTTTCTTATAAGGCAAAGGAAGATGCAATTATAGTTGTTGAAGATTTCAATATCGAAGCTCCTAAGACTAAAGATTTTGTAAATATTACTAAAAATCTTAAAGTTGACGGCAAGAAACTGCTCTTCGTTTTGCCAGAAGTAAATAAAAACGTATATTTGTCGGCTCGTAATTTGCAGCGCACTGAAGTTATGGTGGCGTCAACACTCAATACTTACAAGGTTTTGGATGCTGACGTGCTCGTTATGACTGAAAATTCGCTGAAGGCTATCGACGAAATCTTTAATAAGTAAAAGGAGAAAGTAATATGGCATTTATCATAAAACCGTTGGTCACTGAGAAGATGACCAAGATTACAGACAAGTGGCCTAACCGCTATGGCTTCATTGTCCGCCCAGAGGCTGACAAGCTCCAAATTAAGAAAGAAGTCGAGGGTCTGTACAATGTTACGGTAGAAGACGTGAATACAATGCGTTATTCAGGGAAGCGGTCGGCCCGCTACACGAAGAAAGGTCTTATAAAGGGACAGAAGAACGCATATAAGAAAGCAATCGTCACATTGAAAGAGGGCGATACAATTGATTTTTACAGCAATATTTGATAATAAAAAATGGCAGTACGTAAATTCAAACCGGTAACTCCGGGTCAAAGACACAAGATTATTGGTACGTTCGAGGAGATTACTGCATCCGTACCAGAGAAGTCTCTCGTTTACGGTAAACGTTCTACCGGCGGTCGAAACAATACGGGAAAAATGACTATGCGCTATATTGGCGGTGGGCATAAAAAGAAATATCGTATTATCGACTTCAAACGTGAGAAAGATGGTGTTCCAGCTGTAGTTAAGACAATAGAGTACGATCCGAACCGTTCGGCTCGTATCGCTCTGTTGTATTATGCCGATGGTGAAAAACGTTACATTATTGCTCCTAACGGACTGCAAGTGGGTGCAACCCTGATGTCTGGCAAGGACGCGGCGCCTGAGATTGGTAATGCGCTTCCTTTGGCCAACATCCCCGTGGGTACTGTTATCCATAATATCGAGCTTCGTCCCGGACAGGGCGCGTTGCTCGTCCGTTCGGCTGGTAATTTCGCTCAGTTGACTTCTCGTGAAGGCAGTTATTGTGTTGTCAAGCTCCCTTCTGGCGAAACACGTCAGATTCTTAGTGCTTGTAAAGCTACTGTTGGTAGTGTAGGAAATTCAGATCACGCTCTTGAGCAGTCAGGTAAGGCCGGACGCTCACGTTGGCTTGGTCGTCGTCCTCACAACCGTGGTGTTGTTATGAACCCGCATGATCACCCGATGGGTGGTGGTGAAGGCCGTCAGTCTGGTGGACACCCGCGTTCACGCAAGGGCTTGTATGCTAAGGGTCTCAAGACGAGGGCACCGAAGAAGCTTTCTAACAAGTATATAATTGAAAGAGCTAATAAGAAGAAGTAATCACAAGTTAACTAAGAGTAGATTATGAGTCGTTCATTAAAAAAAGGTCCATATATTAACGTTGCGCTTGAGAAAAAAATTCTTGCCATGAACGAGAGTGGAAAGAAGAGCGTTGTTAAGACTTGGGCCAGGGCTTCAGTGATTTCACCTGATTTCGTAGGTCACACTGTTGCAGTTCATAACGGAAACAAATTTATCCCTGTTTACATTACTGAGAACATGGTAGGCCATAAGTTGGGAGAGTTCTCTTTGACTCGCCGCTTTGGAGGCCATGCCGGTAACAAGAAATAGAAACAGGCAAACCATTGACAATAAAAAGACAATATAATGGGAGCAAGAAAAAAAATAGCGGCTGAAAAAAGAAAAGAAGCCCGTAAGACATTGTATTTCGCAAAGCTCAAAGGCGTGCCTTCTTCTCCGCGCAAAATGCGTTATGTCGTTGACATGATACGCGGTATGGAAGTTAATCGCGCCCTTGGCGTCTTGAGGTTCTCAAAGAAAGCGGCTGCCGCCGATGTAGAGAAACTCCTGCGCTCTGCCATTGCGAACTGGGAAACGAAAAATGACAGAAAAGCTGAAGACGGTGAGCTTTACATATCTAAGGTTTTCGTTGACGAAGGTGTTACGATGAAACGTATGAGACCGGCACCTCAGGGTCGTGGCTACAGGATTCGTAAGCGTAGCAACCACGTTACTTTGTTTGTAGATGCCAAAACTAATGACGAAAAATAAGAAGAAGAATGGGACAGAAAGTAAATCCGATAAGTAATCGTCTCGGTATCATCAGGGGTTGGGACTCAAATTGGTTCGGTGGTAAGAGCTTTGGCGACAACCTCGTCGAGGATATGAAAATCCGTAAATACCTAAACGAACGTCTGGCTAAGGCCAGTGTATCTCGTATCGTCATTGAGCGTACGTTGAAACTCGTAACCATTACAATATGCACAGCTCGTCCAGGTTTGGTTATAGGCAAGGGCGGACAGGATGTGGATAAGCTTAAGGAAGAGCTGAAGAAGCTCTACGACAAGGAAATCCAAATAAATATTTACGAGGTAAAGAAGCCTGAACTCGATGCATCAATCGTAGCTAATAATATCGCTCGCCAGATAGAAGGCAAGATGGCTTATCGTCGTGTGATAAAGATGGCTGTAGCTAATACGATGCGCGCAGGTGCGGAAGGCATAAAGGTGCAGATCACCGGTCGACTGAACGGCGCAGAAATGGCTCGCAAGGAAATGTACAAAGAAGGACGTACTCCGTTGCACACGTTCCGTGCGGATATTGATTATTGCCAGGCCGAGGCTCTTACAAAGGTCGGACTGCTTGGTATCAAGGTTTGGATTTGCCGCGGTGAGGTTTATGGTAAACGTGACCTCTCTGTGAACTTCGCCCAAGAAAAACAAGGTGGGCGTCCTAATGGCAAGTCAAGAGTCAATCGTAAGAGGAACAATAACCATTAAAGAAAGAAGCAATCATGTTACAGCCAAAAAGAGTAAAATATAGAAGACCTCAAGATGGGCGTGGCAATAAAGGCAACGCTCACAGGGGTACGCAATTGGCATTCGGCTCATTCGGTATCAAGACGCTTGAAGCCAAGTGGTTGGATAGCCGACAGATAGAGGCAGCCCGTGTAGCTGTCAACCGTTATATGCAGCGTGAGGGGCAAGTTTGGATCCGCATCTTCCCTGATAAGCCTATAACTCGTAAGCCTGCTGACGTCCGAATGGGTAAAGGTAAGGGAGACCCCGCAGGTTGGGTGGCTCCTGTTACTCCGGGACGTATCCTCTTTGAAGTCGAAGGCGTTTCTTTTGATATAGCAAAGGAGGCTCTCCGCCTCGCAGCACAGAAGTTGCCTGTGAAGACAAAATTTGTTGTTAGACGTGATTACGATAAAAACGCTTAATTATGAAAATCAAGGAAGTAAGAGAGCTTGAGACTAAGGATTTGACGGAAAGACTTGAAACTGCGGTTGCCAATTATCATCAAATGAAATTGAACCACTCAATCACTCCGTTGGAGAATCCATCACAAATAAAAGCAGCTCGTCGTGACATCGCACGAATGAAAACTGTGCTTCGCCAAAGGGAACTTAATAAATAACAATGGTTCAGATGGAAAAAAGGAATTTAAGAAAAACGAGAACGGGTGTCGTTATAAGCAACAAGATGGATAAAACCATTGTTATTGCCGCAAAATTTAAGGAAATGCACCCTATATATGGTAAATTCGTCCAGAAAACGAAAAAATACCATGCACATGATGAAAATAATGAGGCAAATGTAGGTGATACAGTGCTCATTATGGAAACTCGTCCTTTGAGTAAGACAAAGAGATGGAGATTAGTTCAAATAATTGAAAAAGCTAAGTAATTATGATACAGGCAGAATCAAGACTTACAGTATGTGATAACAGCGGTGCCCGTGAGGCTTTGTGCATTCGTGTACTTGGAGGAACCCGCCGCCGTTACGCAAGTGTTGGTGATGTTATTGTCGTTGCTGTCAAGAACGTCATCCCGTCAAGTGATTTGAAAAAGGGTGCAGTATCTAAGGCTTTGATTGTCCGCACAAAGAAGGAAATACGTCGTGCCGACGGTTCATATATCCGTTTTGACGACAATGCTTGTGTCTTGTTGAACAATGCAGGCGAGCTTCGCGGCAGTCGTATTTTCGGTCCGGTCGCACGTGAGCTCCGTGCGGTGAACATGAAAGTTGTTTCTTTGGCACCTGAAGTCCTTTAACATTATAAATTGAACGTAATGAACAAGTTACATATAAAGAAAAATGACACGGTGATTGTCTTGGCCGGTGAGGACAAAGGCAAGACCGGCAAGGTGCTTAAGGTCTTGGTGGAGAAGCAGCGTGCTATCGTAGAGGGCGTTAACATGGTGTCAAAAAACATGAAGCCCAGCGCAAAATATCCCCAGGGCGGCATCATTAAGATGGAGGCTCCGATACATATTTCAAACTTGAGTCTTATTGATCCCAAGAGTGGCAAGGCTACGCGTATCGCCATAAAGAGGACTGAAGACGGAAAGAAAGTTCGCATTGCTAAAAAATCAGGGGAGGAAATCAAATAATGAATACAGCTGAATTAAAGAAAGTATATGCGGAGACAATAGCTCCGGCACTGCAAAAACAGTTCAACTATTCTTCAAAGATGCAGATTCCTGTCCTGAAGAAGATTGTTGTGAACCAAGGTCTCGGTGAAGCTACGCAAGACAGGAAAGTCATTGACGTGGCAATCAATGAGATTTCTGCAATAACCGGCCAGAAGGCAGTCGCTACATATTCAAAGAAGGATATTGCAAACTTCAAACTTCGTAAGAAGATGCCAATCGGAGTTATGGTAACATTACGTCGTGAGCGTATGTATGAGTTCCTTGAACGACTCATCCGTATCGCTTTGCCCCGTATTCGAGACTTCAAAGGTATTGAGACAAAGTTCGATGGACGTGGAAATTATACTCTTGGTATTCAGGAGCAGATTATTTTCCCTGAAATCAATATCGATATGATAGATAAGATTCAGGGTATGAACATCACTTTCGTTACATCTGCTAACACAGACGAAGAAGGTTACGCTCTGCTCAAGGCATTTGGCTTACCTTTCAAAAACGCTAAAAAGGATTAGAGATATGGCAAAAGAATCAATGAAGGCCCGCGAGGTTAAGCGTGCGAAACTTGTTGCTCGTTATGCAGAAAAGCGTGCGGCTTTGAAGAAAATCATCGCAACATCAAATGATCCGGCAGAGGCTTACGAGGCAGCAAGAAAATTGCAAAGCATTCCTCGCAATGCCAATCCGATACGTTTGCATAACCGTTGCAAGATAACCGGCCGTCCCAAAGGATATATGCGTCAGTTCGGCCTTTCACGTATCCAATTCCGTGAGATGGCTTCCGCCGGACTTATCCCTGGAGTGAAGAAGGCAAGTTGGTAAATCCAAAGATTTTTATTTAATATTGTCGGGGCAGTCCCGATTAATTAAACATTTATTTTTATGACTGATCCAATAGCAGATTATCTGACGAGGTTGAGAAACGCGATCATGGCTCATCACCGTGTAGTCGAGGTTCCGGCTTCAAACTTGAAGAAGGAGATTACTAAGATCCTCTTTGAGAAGGGTTACATCCTGAATTACAAGTTCATTGAGGATGGCCCCCAAGGTACAATTAAGGTTGCGTTGAAGTATGATCCCGCAACTAAAGAGAACGCCATAAGGTGTTTGAAGAGAGTGTCCACCCCAGGCTTGCGTAAGTATACGGGATATAAGGACATGCCGAGAGTTATTAACGGACTTGGCATAGCTATTTTGTCAACGTCTAAAGGTGTAATGACAGACAAGGAAGCCACAGATCTTAAGATTGGTGGAGAAGTTCTTTGCTACGTATATTAATTGGAGGATTGAAAATGTCAAGAATAGGAAAATTACCAATTAGTATTCCCTCTGGAGTTACAGTAACTCTTAATAATGGTGTTGTCAGCGTGAAGGGACCGAAGGGAGAACTTTCGCAGAAGGTTGACTCGTCTATCATCGTAAAGATAGAGGATAATCACATCATTTTTGAAATCGATGAAAACAGTCCTGTTAATTATAAGCAGAAGCAGGCTTTTCACGGCCTTTACCGCGCGCTTGTAAACAATATGGTTGTTGGTGTTAGTGAGGGATATAAGAAAGTGCTTGAACTCGTCGGTGTAGGTTATCGTGTTTCAAACCAAGGTAACATCATCGAGTTTGCACTTGGCTACACTCACCCCATATTCATACAGTTGCCTTCTGAGGTTAAGGTTGAGACGAAATCAGAGAGAAATCAGAATCCTATTATAATATTGGAATCTTGCGATAAAGCATTGCTCGGACTTATTTGTGCAAAAATCCGTTCTTTCCGTATGCCTGAACCTTATAAAGGAAAGGGTATATTGTTCCAAGGCGAAGTCATCCGCAGAAAGTCTGGTAAGACCGCTGCTGCTAAGTAATTTTAAATTTTTACGATTATGACAACAAAGAAGATTGAAAGGCGAATTAAGATAAAGTTCAGGATTCGTAAGCGTGTTAACGGTACGGCTGAACGTCCGCGCATGAGTGTGTTCCGTAGCAACAAGCAGATTTATGTCCAAATAATTAACGACCAAAATGGAACAACCATAGTTTCTGCATCTTCACTTGGTATGGAAACCATGCCTAAGTGTGAGCAGGCTGCCAAGGTTGGTGAGGCTATCGCTAAGAAGGCAGTTGAAGCTGGTATATCGAAGGTCGTGTTTGACAGGAACGGATACCTTTATCATGGCCGTGTAAAGGAACTTGCAGATGCAGCTCGTAAAGGAGGACTTAATTTTTAATCGATTATGGCAATGAACAAAGTTAAAATAAATAGTGACGTAGAGTTAAAAGACAGACTGGTTGCTATTAACCGAGTTACCAAGGTAACGAAGGGTGGCCGTACATTTACGTTTGCTGCAATTGTGGTTGTCGGTGATGGTAATGGTGTCATCGGCTGGGGACTTGGAAAGGCGGGCGAAGTAACGGCTGCTATTTCTAAAGGAGTTGAAGCTGCAAAGAAAAACCTCGTAAAAGTTCCAGTGCTCAAGGGTACAGTTCCTCATGAGATTGAGGCGAGGTTTGGCGGGGCTAAAGTGTTCTTGAAGCCTGCTGCTCCCGGTACAGGACTTGTCGCTGGAGGTGCTATGCGTGCTGTGCTTGAGAGCGTAGGTGTTAAGGATGTGCTTGCCAAATCAAAAGGCTCTTCTAACCCTCACAACCTTGTAAAGGCCACGATCGTTGCATTGAGTCAAATGCGTGACGCTTATACAATAGCAAAAACACGCGGAATTAGTGTAGAAAAAGTTTTTAGAGGATAAGGAAACGAGAAATGGCAACAATTAAAATTAAACAGATAAAGAGCAAGATTGGTGCTCCTATTGACCAGAAACGTACGCTTGCCTCTCTTGGCTTGCATAAAATATCACAAGTTGTCGAGCGTGAAGATACTCCGGCACTCCGTGGTATGATAAGGAAGGTTCACCATCTGGTAACCGTAGTTGAGTAAATAACTTACATTTTAAAAGTAAAAATTATGAAACTAAATAATTTAAAACCGGCTGAAGGCTCAACTCATTCACGTCGTCGTATAGGACGTGGTCCAGGATCTGGCCTTGGTGGCACATCTACTCGCGGTCACAAGGGTGCTAAGGCTCGTTCCGGTTATAAGAGAAAAATCGGATTTGAGGGTGGCCAGATGCCTTTGCAGCGTCGTGTGCCTAAGTTTGGTTTCAAGAATATTAACCATAAAGAATACTTTGCTGTTAATCTTTCTACTCTCCAAGCTCTTGCCGAGTCGAAGAATCTTACAAAGATAGGCATCAATGAGCTTAAGGACGCTGGTCTGACTAATGGTAAAGAGCTGGTTAAGATTCTTGGAAATGGAGAACTTAAGGTAAAACTCGAAGTAGAGGCTCATGCCTTCTCTAAGACTGCCGAGGAAGCTATCAAGGCAGTAGGTGGTAACACAACTATAATCTAAGTAAATGAAAAAGTTTATAGAGACACTGAAGAACTGTTGGA
>CALUGX010000133.1 GCA_944320285.1 uncultured Prevotella sp. | reverse complement strand
CATTAACATTTATACGGCTGTCTGCCGCTTAACGAAAGCCACAGCACTTGCCTTTCTTTTCGCAAGCACAGCCTTTCTAAAATGGCATTACGCACCATTACCGCATTTGGAGTATTGATACGGAAAGCGAGTGCCACGACCATTAGCAAGGCGTACACATCCGTGAAACATCCGTTGGTCTGCTTGATGCGTCTTTCCACCTCGCAAGAGTTCAACACTCCGCTTTTGTACACGGCTCGGATAGCGGCACGGAGTGTCGGGGCGATTACGTCGAAAAGTTCCACCAATTCCATTTCGCTCATCCATACGCTGGTGGTATCGGACGGCACGGTAACCCTGCCGCATCCGTCCATCGTGATTGTTGTCCGTCTCATAGGCTAATCCATTATATGGTGAAACGCTTGTTCACTTTCTTTTCAAAGGCAGAAATATCATTGTCAAGTTTGGTGTTCGTCACTTTCGCATAAATCTGTGTGGTGGCTATCTTCGTATGCCCTAAAATTTTGCTTACACTCTCTATCGGCATTCCGTAATTGAGAGCCAAAACAGCGAAAGAGTGGCGGCTGACATGAAATGAAACCCGCTTATCTATTCCGCATTTCTTTGCAACCTCTTTAATGCGTTTGTTTATTGAATTGTACGACATCATGTTGAACAGCCGCTTGTCCGTTCTGAATGGCTCATATCGCTTGATTATCTGCATTGGAATGTCCATCAGTTTGATTCGGAATGGCACACCCGTTTTCTGGCGTTTCGACACAATCCACTTGGTGCCGTTCATTTCCACAAGGTTGTCCGTTGTAAGATTCTTGATGTCAATGAATGAGATGCCAGTCCAACACCCGAAGATGAAAAGGTCACGGACAAATTCATCGTTGGGCGTATCCAATTTTACGGTACTCATAATCCGTAGTTCCTTTTCCGTCAGATACTCACGTTCTTTATGGTCAGGGTCAACATGGTACAGCGCAAATGGGTTTCTTGGTATCTTACCGTGATAGTGTGCCGTGGTGACGATGTGTTTCAACGGAGTGGAGTATATCCACACGGATGATTGCGCCAACCCGACCTCGTTTCGCAAGTACAGGCAGAAGTCACGGATGAAATCCTCCGTTAATTCATTCATTGCCATATCCACACGTTTGTAATGCTTCTTTATGAACTCTGCAACGTATTTGCGAACAATGAGATGTTTGTGGTATGTGTTGATAGAGCGGTCTTTGCCAACCCGTTTGGCAAACGCTTCGTTCTCCTTGTCAAAGGCTCGCAATAATGTTTCATACTCCGTACCGATGCCCTGATAGGCGTTGCGCACCATTTCTGCTGTGACATACGCCTCTCGGTCGGAAAGCCGCTGGTAGTGCTTCGCTATCTGTGCCTTGATGTTATCAAGCGCGTAGTTCACTGCCACCGCCTCACGGCTCTTGCCTTTCGCACGGTTGCCTTTGGCATCCCACAAATCCTTGGAGATGCTTTGTTTGCAACTGAACTGCGCCACCGTCCCGTTGATTGTAACCCGTCCCATGATAGGGACAATTCCGTTCTTCTCCTTGCTTCCGTTTACATAAAAAACGGTCTTGAATGTACTCCTCATAATTCTTGCTTTTGTTTGGTGCAAAATTAGTTTATGGAAGTTGTAAAGGCAGAATGTAAACCTACGCAGAACGCAGAAATAGAGACTGTTACTGTTAAATGTGCATTTGATGTCGGGTAATGATTTGGAAATGCATCTGCTGCTACAATCTGCCTAAGTCCGTTTTTCCGACCTTATGCCATTCTGTGCCATCCGAAGCCAAATCAACTGACAGTCAGCGAGATTGCTCAAATTTGCTCCTCCTTGCTTTTAATCCTACTATTTGCAAGAAAAAGGTAACGGCTCAACCCGGTATAAAATGAAAATAAATAAAGATAATAAAGAAACGCTCGGAGATCTTTATATGTCCGGGGCATCAGATATCATTGTTTCAACCCGTTGGTGGAATTATTTGCACTCATCGTGGCAGCTGCTTACTGTTTGTTATATTTTAATTGTTTTTATTTACGATTTTAACACGCTTTCGACAGGTTTGCAACAGGCATCCTTTTATCGTGTAAAAGATAGTCTCTCAAAAGACAAAAGACCATCTTTTGCAGACCGAAAGGGCACCGTTTAAAACTGTAACAATCCCCGTACATCTCAAAATAATTCCGCCAACGGATTGTTTCAAAAATTAATATTGGCGACGATGATTATCCTTTATATGGTGCTAACGGATAAGGCAATATTAGTTTTCTTGATATTCCAACACGTGCAACGTGGTATAAAAACATTAGTACATCATACAAAAGAGCGACACACCCATGACTGCGGATGTGTCGCTCTGCACTAATTCTTATCGAAAAACGTCAAAGCAGCAAAGGCTCGTAAGGCAGGCCGAAGACATCGGCCACAGCCTTGTAAACAACTTTACCACCGACCACGTTAAGGCCTTTGGCCAAGGCCGGATTATCTGCACAGGCCTTGCGCCAGCCTTTGTCGGCCAGAGCTACGGCGTAACGCAGGGTGGCATTGGTAAGAGCGATGGTGGACGTGTTAGGCACGGCTCCGGGAATGTTCGCCACGGCGTAATGCACTATACCGTCAACCTCGTAAACAGGATTGCTATGGGTGGTAGGCCGTGATGTCTCGAAACATCCGCCCTGGTCAATGGCCACGTCCACGAGCACGGAGCCGGGCTGCATCCGGCTAAGCATATCACGGGTAATAAGATGCGGAGCCTTGTCACCGGGCACGAGCACCGCACCGACTACGATATCGGCGTCGCGTATTTCGGCGCAGATGTTGGCGTGCGACGAATAAACAGTGTTGACGTTGGCCGGCATGGTGACTGACAGGTCATGCAGCTTGGGCAAAGAGATGTCTGTTATCACAACATCGGCCCCCATGCCGGCGGCAACGCGGGCCGAGGCCTGCCCCACTATACCGCCGCCAAGCACTACAACCTTGGCCGGCCGCACACCGGGCACGCCGCAGATCAACTTGCCCATGCCGCCCTTTGTCTTTTGCAGATAGTAAGCACCGTTAATCGTAGCCATACGCCCGGCTATCTCGCTCATCGGCGTGAGCAGGGGCAGAGAGCCGTCGGCAGGCTGTACAGTCTCGTAAGCCAAGCACACTCCGCCGCTGCGGAGCATTGCCTCTGTAAGCTCGCGGCTGCACGCAAAATGAAAATAAGTAAACACCAACTGGCCTTCACGCACAAGTGGATACTCCGGGGCAATTGGCTCCTTTACCTTGATAATCATGTCGGACACAGCGTAGACATCTTCTATAGCAGGCAGTATTTCAGCTCCCACGTTTGAATACATCTCGTCAGTAAAACCACTGCCCTCGCCCGCCGTATGCTGTACATAAACGGTATGGCCGTGCTTTACGAGTTCGGCTACGCCTGCAGGCGTCATACCTACGCGGTTCTCATTGTCCTTGATTTCTTTTGGAATACCGATTTTCATAGTTTCATAAGGTTTTGGTGAAACATATACATTGTCAGGGGCAAATATAAAAAAAATCCGGTTACATCATTACGTCGTAACCGGATTTTTTATTTTTCAGCAGCCAAGCAGTCCGCCGGCACTTAAAATCATTCGTAATCGTCGATGACTGAATTGATAAAGTCCATCATTGGCTTGCCAACCTGTAATATTTCGACCATGTCGTCAAGCCAGCCGTCACCTTCAAAAAATGTGTCAGGCACAGCCCTCCAGCAGCAGTAGTCCTTCATACGGATGTATTGAATGAACTCGTAATCACGCGGGAAACCCGAAGGCGCCGTCTTCAAGTGCTCAAGACCGAATCCCTTGGCGTCGTCCCATCCGCTCTCACACGGTCGTCCAAACGTTTCCACGAACCGTCCGCTCTCGACAATGGCGCGCCAAGTGTCAATGTTTGCCATTATCTCGTTGCGGCACGATGTAAGTATGTTGGTCGGCAAGTAATAATTGCCACAAGACACAAGGCAATGCCCCGGCTCAAGATGGAGATAATAACCGCCGTGAAAAGCCTTCTTGCCGTGAGCCGCGATGTATGCTCCAAGATGTGTCTTGTAAGGCGACTTGTCGGTTGAAAAGCGCGTATCGCGGTTGAAACGGTACATTGCATCTTTTGCCTCGATGTGGCGTATCGACGGGTCGAAGAGCGTTATGCGCGCAATGGCCTTGGTTACACCATCGGCAAAATCGGTTCTGACAGCCTTGTATTCGTCCTTGTTGGCAGCGAACCAATCCTTGTTGTTATTGGCTTTTATGTCATCAAGGAACCTTAATATCCTTTTAGCCTGCATCTGTCAAAATAGAATTAGTGAATAAATATGGTTTGCCGCAAATGTCACGACAGGCGTGAACCGTCCATGACTTTCGGACAAATATCCTCAAACCGACATTTTCCACAATGAGGGGCACGGCTTGTACATACGTACCGGCCATGCAGGAGCAACCAATGATGGGCGTCGGCGGCCAATTCCGAAGGTATGTTTTTAAGCAACTCTTTCTCCACCTTCAACGGAGTGTCACAAGTCTTGGGCACAAGACCGAGCCTGTGACTGACGCGGAAAACGTGGGTGTCAACAGCTATGGCTGAACGACCGAAGGCGACAGCCTGCATGACGTTTGCCGTCTTGCGGCCGACACCCGGCAACTTCAAAAGTTCATTCATAGCTTGTGGCACTTCACCTCCGTAACTCTCAACCAACATCCTCGACATCTCGACCAAATGACGGGCTTTTGAATTTGGGTAAGAAACACTCTTAACATACTCATACACCTCTTCAGGCTCCGCCGCAGCCATAGTTTTGGCGTCAGGATAGTGTTCAAACAACGCCGGGGTAACCATGTTCACACGCTTGTCAGTGCACTGCGCGCTGAGAATGACAGCTACCAACAACTGGAATACGCTGCCAAACTCAAGCTCAGTAGTGACCGTAGGCATCTCCATTTGAAAATGCTCTAAGACATATTTATATCTCTCCTTCCTTTTCATTATCGTCCTCTGCCTTGTCTTCAGAGTCGTCAAAATCGGTTATGCCGTCCTTCACAAGAATGTCATACCACTGTAGAAGTTTCTTTATGTCACTGTCGTGAACCCGGTCGTGATCGAAATCCGGCAGCACCTTGGCAAAATATTCACGCAACTCTACAGAGCTGCATTTCTTGTAATTGATTGACACCGTCTTACCTTCCTCTTCCTTATAAACACTGGCAAGCACCTTTGTCAACGGCACATCCTCCGCCTCAGTGTAAATGGCAATGTCGTTAAGGCTAGTAACACTGTCTGTTGCAAACACCGGCATACGCTTGTGTGTTTCGTCAACCTTTTCGACAATCAACGTTGATTTGCCTCTTGACACAAGTTTATAAAGTCCTGGTTTACCTGAAATAGAAAGAATTGTAAGTTTCATATTCCTTAAATAAAGATTTTGGTTTATTAAATAATAATGTTATTCTCGCTTTTCTGTCGCCGTCACTTCAAGTGAAGGGATACCAGAATTGTGTCGATTTGTTGTTCAAGTCCTTCTGTACCATCATTGACAATCTCGTAATCGCTCAACGCCACGACTTCACTTTGCGGCATCTGTTTGCCAATCCACTCAAGAGCTTTTTCCTGTGTAATGCCGTCGCGGTGCATTATCCGGTCTACTCTTACATTTAACGGAGCTGTGACGCATATTACTTTGTCAACCAAGCGGTCAAAACCGCTGGAGAACAACAGGGCACATTCCATCCAGACACATCCCGAACGGATGAAATCATCAGCTACAGCCGGATGCACAATATTATTGATTTTATTAGCGTTATCGTCATTTTTAAGCAAAAACGCAGCTAGCATTGCCTTATTTATGACTCCATCTGAAACAACTTCTGCACCGACAACGCTTTTCAGACGAGATTGAATCTCAACCGATGAAGCCATTATGCGCTTGGCAGCCTTGTCGCAATCGTAAATATAAAAGCCTCTTTTCTCAAGCAAACGGCAAACATAACTCTTACCACTGCCTATACCACCGGTAATAGCAACCTTAACCATAGCAGCCTATTGTTCCTCTATCAAATAGTCAACTTGATTTACGCTTATGCGGGCGTTGCGCACGCCATGCGGCACAGAGCGCAAATAAATATTACACTTCTCTGACGGATTGGCTGTCACTTCCTTATAATCAGCCACAACCTTGAAACCTTCCGGACGGATTGTCCTGAACATACTTGCACCTACGGTGAACGTAACCGTAACACGTGACGGGAACGTCCGCAACACTTTTCCATCAGGCATATTAACCGCAACGATGGGCACTTCAATGCTTTCCTCTGTCAAAATATCCGGACAAATGGATATTTTCACATTATCAGGCACATACTTTACCCCTTTGATCTTATGTAAAGCCACATGCCTTACCAAGGTGTCTGTAATGTTCTTGATGTTTAAAAGTTCGGTGCTGACATATTTTATGCTGTCCAACATTTCACGGCTTGCATATATTTCAATGGAGTCTGGAGAGAAATACACCTTTGACAAATAATAACTTTGCCCCGGAAGTATTTTCCCAGTTAACCTTACAGGTACTTTCTTATTCAATCCGTAATTGAAAAAGTACTCCACTTTATCCGGCTTTATACTGACAATCTGCGACGAATTGAAAAGCTGTCGTATAATCAGTCTTTGCAATTCTGCCGATGATATAACACCGACTCCTGTCTTTTTGGCGTAAGTATTGAACTTCACACTGATTGTTTGCGTCTTGTTTCCATACAAATACGCAAGCAATGAAAAACCCTTGTCGCGCAATGTAACCCGCACGTTAGTTGTTGTGTCGCTTGTCAATACCACATTCTTCGGTATTTCAACAAGTTGCACAGGGATTTCTATTTCTTTCTCGTAAGTTTCGTTCAACGCCATCAACAACCAGAATGCCCCACTCAAAAACAAGAAGAGCAAGAAAATCAGGAACTCCCTATTCATCCAACTGAACAGGAAGTTCCTGACAACTCGTAATATATGAAACACTCCGGTATCGTTCATTTATTTTGCCTGAGTATTTGCAGCACCCATGTTTGAAGCGACGTCAGCAAACACGTAATTCCTATCCACGCTGATGACAACACCTTTTGCAATTTCTATCTCAACGATGTTGGTAGCCAAATCTACTTTTTTTACTATACCGTAGATTCCACCGCCCGTTACGACTTTTGTTCCGTCTTGCAAGCTGTTCTGGAATTTTCTGATTTCTTTCTGCCTCTTCTGCTGCGGACGAATCATAAAGAACCACATGATGACGAAAATTGCAATCATCATGATCAAGAATGTTCCCATACCGCCCCCTTGCTGCTGGGCTGCCAATAAAATAGATGTGTTCATTTCTTTTCTTTGTTATAGCTGTTAATAAAATATGATTATTTTTTCTTTGGCTTGTCGGCCATCGGCTTCAGTAATACCCCGGTGCCAACCAAATGGCGCGCTATGCTGTCAAGCATTCCGTTGATATATCCAGAACTTTTTGGCGTGCTGTAAATCTTCGATAAATCAACATATTCATTTATCGTGACGTTTATGGGAATATTGGGGAACGTAAGCATCTCTGCAATGGCAATCTGCATGATTACTACGTCCATATAAGCCAAACGTGAAAAGTCCCAATTACGCGACGTTTCACTCATATAACGCTGATATTGGTCGGCATTTAGAATTGTGGCACGAAACAACTTGCGGGCAAAATCTTTGTCCTCGTCGTCCTTGTATTCAGGCAACAGCTCCTGCTTACTACCGTTCTCCGGTTCAAAACGCTTAATGGTTTTCAGCACGAAAGTATCCACAATTTCTTTATCGTCGTTCCAATACAGGCTTTTCTCCTCAAGCACTGAATCAAGCTCGTCATTTTCCATGACAAAGGCTTTATACAGTTTGCGCCACAATTCGCGGTCGCTTTCGTATGAAGAGTCGTCGCCATCCATATAATCCGAATATATTTTGCTTTGCAGTATCTGAGAATAAAGTTTTCGGACAAGTTCAACGTCGTCTTCCCATGTCTGCTTTTGTGTTGACATGAATTCGCACAGCTGTTCGTTTTCTTCAAGCTGCATTGCGAACTTGTTGTCGGCAAACTTGCTTGGAGGCAGAGGCAGCCCCTCTCGTTTAGCCTTTGCCGTATCCAATTCATAATGCTTACGCGCTTCTTTTGAAACAGCCACAATCAAAGCTAACAAATAATGATAAAGATGGTATGCCTTTGAAAGGCTGAAAAGAAGCTCTTTCTCTGCGGCATCCAAATTTCGATTTCCGTTTTGATAGTATGCGTAGGTTAACTGGACTATTTTTATCCTTATTAATTCCCTGTTAATCATTATTTTATGGACATTTTCAACATTCAACGTTGCAAAATTAGGTAAAAATGTGAATATTTGCAAGAAAACAGTTCGTTTTTAATCGTTTTTTTTGATATTGTTTGTGCGTTAAAAGAAAAAAAGATAACTTTGCACCGCTTTTTCAAGCACGACGTGAATACATTTGCGTGTGATGGTGAATTAAGCAAGATTTATAAACTTAATTTTAGAGTAACACATTATGAAAGAAATTGATGTAAAAGGAACAAAAAGAAGCGTTACTGGGAAAAAGGCTTCAAAGTTGTCAAGAAAAGAAGGTCTCATTCCCTGTAACCTTTACGGTGAGGGCAAAGACGAGAACGGACTGCCGAAAGCATTGGCATTCGTTGTACCGATGAACGAGCTGCGCAAGATCGTTTACACTCCCCACATCTACGTTATCAATCTCCTCATCGACGGCGAGGCACACACTGCCGTTATGAAGGAACTTCAGTTCCACCCGGTTACTGACGCGCTGCTGCACATCGACTTTTATGAAATAAACGACCAGAAGCCTATCACAATCGGCATACCTGTTAAGCTAACAGGCCTTGCACAGGGTGTGCGTGACGGTGGACGTATGAACCTCTCTGTCCGCAAGCTCAACGTCACGGCTAAATACCAAGACATACCAGAACATCTTGACATCGACGTTACGAATCTCAAGATCGGCAAGAGCATCAAGGTTGGCGAGCTCCACTTTGATGGTCTTGAATTGGCTACAAGCAAGGACGTTGTGGTATGCTCTATCAAGGCTACACGTAAGTCTGCAATGTCGGCATCAAGCGACGATAGCGCTGAATAAAATAGCTTGACACACAACTTAAGAAATGGACAAATACTTGATTGTGGGATTAGGAAATCCCGGTGATGAATATGCCGGGACACGCCACAACACAGGATTTATGGTATTGGACGCTTTCGCGAAAGCGTCCAATATCGTTTTTGACGACCGCCGTTACGGATTTGTAGGAGAAACAAGTCTGAAGGGACGGAAAATCTTTTTACTCAAGCCTACCACTTACATGAACCTGAGCGGTAACGCCGTAAGGTATTGGATGAACAAGGAAAACATTGCAGTCGAAAGGATGCTCGTAGTAGTTGACGACCTTTCGCTCCCCTTGGGTGCTTTACGTCTTAAAGGCAAAGGCAGCAACGGTGGGCACAACGGCTTAGGTAACATACAGAGCGTAATAGGCACACAACAGTACGCCAGACTGCGCGTAGGCATCGGCAACGACTTTCCCAAGGGAATGCAAATAGACTGGGTGCTCGGAAAATACGACGAAGACGACATGAAGGCACTCACGCCGTGCATTGACACAGCAGTCGAAATAATAAAGAGTTTTGTACTGGCAGGCCTCGACATCACAATGAACCAATTTAACAACAAACACGTCAATGGCAAATGACACAGCACGAATTGACAAATGGCTATGGGCGGCACGAATATTCAAAACACGCTCAATAGCCGCAACTGCCTGTAAGAACGGTCGCGTGACTGTAGGCGGTGTGAACGTAAAGCCCTCGCACACCATTAAGGCCGGCGAGACCGTCAGCGTAAAGAAGCCACCTATAACCTACTCTTTCAAAGTGCTCGACTGCATCGAGCAGCGCGTCGGGGCAAAAATGATACCGCAGGTTTATGAAAACGTAACAGACGCTAAGCAATATGAAATTTTGGAGATGAGCCGCATCAGCGGTTTCGTCGACAGGGCGCGCGGTACAGGCCGCCCCACTAAGAAGGAACGTCGCAGTCTCGACGCTTTCACAGCCCCGGCAATGTTTGGCTTCGACGACGATTTTGATGAAGAAGATTTTTAATTCATAATGCACAAATTCCAATTTGATTGGAAGCGTACATTTTTAATTCTTAACTTTTAATTTTCATGACCAACATTGCAATATTCGTATCGGGCAACGGCACTAACTGCGAAAATATTATCAGATATTTCAAAGACGATGCAAGCATCAACGTCAGCCTCGTCATCAGCAATAGGGCTGACGCTTACGCCTTGCAGCGCGCTGCAAAATACTGCGTACCAAGCAAGGTGTTGACAAAGCAAGAAATCAACGACCCAGACACCATACTGCCGCTACTTGCCGACCATGACATTAATTTCATCGTGCTCGCCGGTTTCATGCTCATGGTGCCCGACTTCTTAACGCATGAATTTGCCCGCCGCATAGTAAACATACACCCATCACTGCTGCCAAAGTTCGGCGGTAAGGGTATGTACGGGCACCACGTTCACGAGGCTGTAAAAAAAGCCGGGGAGACCGAGACCGGCATAACCATTCACTACGTAAGTGAAGTATGCGACGGAGGCGAAATAATAGCGCAATTCAAGACGCCTGTGTCGCCCGACGACACACCGGAAGACATCGAAGCCAAGGTGCACGTGCTTGAACAACTCCACTTTCCTGAAGTCATCAAGCAAGCCATAAACGCATAATCTTCATTCCATATGCAATGACATTATTCTGTTAAGAAGCCAAAATCCCGGCTTTTTGACAGAATAAATTTGTTCATAATATTTACTTAAAATAGACCGACGGACAACAACGGTTTTAGTTACAACCGTCCAAACCGATAACTATAACGGTTATAACCATCCTTTATAACGGCCTTTACACTCCTTAATAACGTTTTTTTCAATCCTTAAAGACGCCCGTTACTACCTTTATTAATACCTTTTACGACCCTTAAAGGGCACATTTACTCTTAGTTAAAGTGTCTTTTGCCTTTATGGATTTCTATTTTAAAAGAAAATTCGTACAAAGTCGACTTGATACATTGCTGTTTTTTACAACAAATATGTTTCAACAGACAAGTCATAGCAGATGAGTTACAAGCAAACGAGTTGATTTGCTTCGGTAACCGAAAACAAAAGTGACGGGCAATACAAGGATATTTGCGCCTTGCTTGTCCGTCACTTTTACTATAATAACAATGCAAACTTCCTCATCTACGTGTCACGTGTTTGCCTGTTACTCATCGCTGTAAACTTGCTGCAAAAATTAAAATTCGCTTGTGAAATGGAAACGGATATGCTTGAAGTCCTGTTGCGCCATTTGGAGCACATAACCGCTGTCGGCCAGAAATACGTCGCGTCCGTCTTTGTCTTTGGCCATATACTGATATTTGCGTTTTTTGAAGGCGTCAAGCTCGTCGGGGTCGTCAGAGTCAATCCAGCAAGCCTTGTACAGGTGAACCGGTTCCCAACGGCACTTGGCGTTGTATTCGTTTTCAAGGCGGTACTGGATAACCTCGAACTGCAACTGCCCTACGGTGCCGATAATCTTACGCCCGTTAAACTGGTTGACGAACATCTGCGCCACGCCTTCATCCATGAGCTGATCTATGCCCTTAGCCAACTGTTTCGACTTCATCGGGTCGTCATTCTCTATATACTTGAACATTTCCGGCGAGAATGATGGCAGACCGCGGAAGTGTAGCTGTTCGCCGTCAGTGAGCGTATCGCCGATTTTGAATATTCCGTTGTCAGGCAAGCCTACTATGTCGCCCGGCCAGGCTTCGTCAATCGTACTTTTGCGCTGGGCCATGAACTGCGTTGGCGACGAGAAGCGTACAGTCTTGCCAAGGCGCACGTGCAGGTAAGGATGGTTGCGCTCGAAACGTCCGCTGCACACCTTACAGAATGCGATGCACGAGCGGTGGTTGGGGTCGATGTTGGCTGTGATCTTGAAGATGAAACCAGTGAACTTTTGCTCTTCAGGCTCCACCATGCGCTCTTCGGCCTTCGTTGGACGTGGCGATGGGGCTATTTCCACAAAGCAGTTCAAGAGTTCTTGCACGCCGAAGTTGTTAAGCGCACTGCCAAAGAAGACCGGGGCAACCTCGGCGTTGCGGTAGGCGTCAACGTTAAACTCCGGATAAACTCCGTCAACCAGTTCAAGGTCTTCACGCAGTTTGGCTGCATCTGTCCCGCCTACACGATCTTCCAGTTCGCTACTGTCGATGTCCACTTCCACTTTCTCGGTTACGCGCTGCTTGTCAGGGGTAAAAAGGTCGAGCTTATTCTCATATATGTTATATACGCCCTTGAATTTCGCCCCTTGATTGATTGGCCATGACAGCGGGCGCACTTTGATTTCGAGTTCCTGCTCAAGTTCGTCAAGAAGGTCGAACGGATCGCGTCCCTCACGGTCCATCTTGTTGATGAATATGATTACCGGAGTTGAACGCATACGGCATACATTCATCAGCTTGCGTGTCTGCGCCTCCACGCCTTTTGCCCCGTCAACGACAATGATTGCCGAGTCTACAGCCGTCAGCGTGCGGTAAGTATCTTCGGCGAAATCCTGGTGTCCGGGGGTGTCGAGTATGTTTACTTTATATCCTTCGTAATCAAACTCCATTACCGACGTAGACACCGATATTCCTCGTTGCTTCTCGATGTCCATCCAGTCAGACGTAGCCGTTTTTCGTATCTTATTGTTTTTTACAGCTCCGGCCACCTGTATCTGTCCGCCAAAGAGCAAGAACTTTTCGGTCAGCGTGGTCTTTCCGGCGTCAGGGTGTGATATTATTGCGAATGTTCGCCGCCTTTCTATTTCTTTATTCATTGGTTTGCGTTTTTTAGATAAATGACAAATGACGGGCAACAAGCCAATAAGCCCCAACCAGCCATGTCATCCGTCCGATTGTTACTTGTCTGCTAATATCTTCATGCACTCAGCAAGACTGTCTTCCCAGTAAGGTATCTCCAGCCCGTAAGTTTCTTTAATCTTTGTCTTATCCAATACACTGTAAGCCGGACGTGTGGCGGCCGTGGGGTATTCGGCCGTGTGCAACGGCTTAACGCGGCACTGCGTGATGCCGGCTATACGATGGATGGCTTTTGTGAAGTCGTACCAGCTGCATACACCTTCGTTGGAGAAGTGGTATACACCGGGTTTTATGCCCTTTTCAATCGTCGTTAGTATTACCCAGGCTAGGTCGCAGGCGTAAGTCGGCGTGCCAATCTGGTCAAACACCACGCCGAGCTCTTCCTTTTCACGGCCAAGGCGAATCATTGTCTTTACGAAGTTGTTGCCGAACGTTGAATACAGCCATGCCGTCCTGATAATCATCACGTTCTTGCAAAATTTGCTTACGCCTAATTCGCCCGCCAACTTGGTGCTGCCGTAAACGCTGTCTGGACACGGCGTGTCTGTCTCGACGTAAGGTGTGAACTTCTTGCCGTTGAACACATAGTCCGTGGATACGTGCACCATCCATCCGCCCCGCTTCTCTATTGCCGCAGCCATATAAGCCGGAGCTTCAGTATTGAGGGCAGTGCATAGCTTTTGGTCGGTCTCGGCCTTGTCAACGGCCGTGTATGCAGCACAATTCACCACACCGTCAATCTTGTTGCGGTTCACAAAGTCGTTGACGGCCAGTTGGTTGGTTATGTCCAGCTCGTCTTTATCCGTGTTAAAGAAAGTGTGTTGTGGATAATTCTTTTCGAGCAGCCTGATTTCGCTGCCGAGTTGGCCGTTGCAGCCGGTAATGAGTATGTTCATTTTCTTATTATGTTATTTGACAGGCAACAAGTTTACAGACAGAAAGCCTGTTTACCATGTGATTTTATTGTTTATTGCTTGTCTGCTATTAAAATTCAAGCGGTTCATTCTTGTCTTTCATATAATAGTCGGAAAGCATACCGATGAAAGTGGTAATCTCTTTTATCGCATGGTCGGTGTCAGGACTGATTTTCTTTTTTTGCAAACGTAGCATCATTACGCCGTAAAGTGCGTTAAAGCACGTCTCTATCTCGCTTTCGCTATTGTCTGCACCGCGCTTACGCAGTTCAACGATGAAAGGTAACACTTTGTAATATTCGCTGTTGTAAAAGGGATATTTCGTACTTTGCAGCAGTTGGGCGTTTAGTTCTATAAGTTGCTGCATCACAATTTTGTTGATCTGCAAATGACCTTTGTCGCGACATCCTTCTTGGTTCATCATCCTTACAAGATTGCCGTACCAGTCCGTCATTTCTTCTTTTTGTTCGTCTGTATAGTCAAACTTGTCGATGTATTCACGGCGTATCTTTCCAAGACTGCAACCGTAAGCCCGGATAAGGTCTTCCAACTGCCACATATAAAGAATGTACTCCGCTATGCTCTTTTTTCTTAATTCTTGTGATATGAACATTGTTTTTATGGTTGACAGGCAGACAAGATACAAGCGGACAAGGCATTTTTTTAGACTTGTCTGCTTGTATCTTATATGCTAATAATGAAACGTATAAAGATTGAACGCCGTGCCTATGAACACGAGCAAAGAAAAAATGATTACAATGCTGCCGATTATCTTGTTGATTATGACAATGCCGCTGTTGTCAAACTTGTTTCTTACCTTGTCGATAAGCCACGTCAGACCGAACCACCACAGCAATGCACCGCAAATAATGCTGAAATATCCCACACAGATATGCAGCGGATGCTTGGGGATGATGAAGGCGAACTGGGCAAACGCCGCCATAAAAAGGAATATGATTAACGGATTTGAGAATGTCACGAGAAACGCCGTGACGCAGTTATGAACCAATGTGCCTTTTTTGTTTTTTCCGCTTACGTGTATTTTCTTCGTCGGGTCTGAACGGAAACAGTATATTCCAAATGCCATAAGCATGATGCTGCCGCTTATTTGCAGAAGCCAACGGTTGTTATTGTTATTGATCAGATCCATCACGAAACTCATGCCAAAGCCTGTAATCAAGGCATAGATGAAGTCACTTATCGTTGCTCCTATTCCAGTGACAAAACCGTACCAACGCCCTTTGTTCAACGTCCGCTGGATACACAACACCCCCACAGGACCCATCGGTGCTGAAGCCACGATGCCTATGAGAATGCCTTTGAAAATCCAATCAAGTATGTCTAAATGAAACTGAAACGGCATAGCGACTGCAAAATTGCCATTTTTTTACGAAAGAAACAAATTTTATAGATAAAACTTTGCCGTGTATTGGTTTTTTGATAACTTTGCAGTAATTGAGCCTAAATAAAATATCACTTATTTAAAATGACACCACAAATATTGAAGCCGTATGTTATAGGATTAGACCTTGGCGGCACAAATTCAGTTTTCGGCATCGTTGACAGCCGTGGCGACATAAAGGCCACGACGGCCATAAAAACACAAAATTATGCTAATGTCGGTGATTACGTTGACGCGTCGGTTGAGGCGTTGCAGATAATAATCGACCAAGTTGGCGGTATAGACAAGATAAAGGCTATGGGCATTGGTGCTCCTAACGCCAACTACTACCGCGGAACGATTGAGTATGCGCCAAACATCGTGTGGGGGCATGAGTGCTGTGTTCCGCTGGCTGATATGTTCAAAGAGAAGCTGGGCATCCCCGTGGCCATAACAAATGACGCCAACGCCGCTGCCATAGGTGAAATGACTTACGGTGTGGCGCGCGGAATGAAGAATTTTATCATGTTGACACTTGGAACGGGCGTAGGTTCGGGTATCGTTGTCAACGGACAGCTAGTTTACGGAAGCGACGGCTTTGCAGGAGAACTTGGGCACGTCATTATGAGGCGTGAGAACGGCCGTACGTGCGGATGTGGCCGCACAGGATGCCTTGAAGCATATTGCTCGGCGACAGGAGTCGCACGCACGGCGCGTGAATTTCTGTCAACGTCTGACACTCCTTCCTTGCTTCGTAGCATCAAGCCTGAAGACATTACCTCGCTTGACGTTTCCATTGCGGCAGGCAACGGTGATGAATTAGCCAAGCGCGTTTATGAATTCACCGGCGAAATGCTTGGCGAGGCTTGCGCTGACTTCGCTGTATTTTCATCTCCTGAAGCGTTCATATTCTTCGGCGGATTGACAAAGGCCGGCGATTTGATTATGAATCCGATAAAGAAAAGTTATGACGACCATGTAATGCCTATATTCAAAGGCAAGGCCCAGTTCCTCATAAGCGGTCTTGAAGGTTCTTCGGCTGCAGTGCTCGGAGCAAGCGCAATAGGTTGGGACATACAGGAATAATGTAAATAATGACAATAAATAAAAAGGCGGATGATATTTTCATCCGCCTTTTTATTTACCATTTATCTGATTATCGGTGGACGACGTTCAATAAAGAACCACAAACCGTTCTGCAAAACGTATCCTTTTGCAACATAAAAGGTCCGCAATCACCCTATCCGCTTTTTACCGGACTTTATCAACAAGGCAAATGTCTTTAACTCCTTAGCGACCGCAGGGAGAGATTAACTACTTTAACTCCTTTAACTACTGATGATGAATGAGAGCTTGGCGGACATTCAAAAAATTAAATATACGCGGTCCCAAAACTCATAAAGACTACCTGTTGGCGGAATTATTTGCATTCATTGTGGCAAATGCTTACGGTTTGTTATATTTTAACGGTTTTTATTTACGGTTTTCGCGTACTTTCGACGGGGTTACAACAGGCATCCTTTTACAGTGTAAAAGATAGTCTTTTAAAAGACGAAAGGCCACCTTTTGCAGACCGAAAGGGCACAGTTTGTCTTTTCCTGAAATAGGTTGACAGTTTTTGTTTAAATAAACTACATTAGTTTACACACTCCGGATAGAGGTAC
>CALUGX010000132.1 GCA_944320285.1 uncultured Prevotella sp. | reverse complement strand
GCAACCACAAATATACGACTTTTACGGCAACTTCCGCTTTTTATTTCTACACATACACCTGAACTGCGGATGAACCCGTATCATCGAGTTTTCTTCTTAAAAGAAAAAATATCAATACATTATCCATAAATAAACAAGTCGTTATATGAAATGCAATTTCATTAGCCTGATTTGAACAAATATCATGTGCGATGCATTGATTATCAAGCGGTTACGAATTGCATTATTTGTGTAAAAGACTGAATGTCAAGTATTTAGCACTATACACCTAAACTGCGGATGAACCCAACATTATACGTTTTTGTCAAACAATACAAACAAATTTTTATCAAAAAAGTCTTGGTAAAACGCATGAAATCCGTCGTTTTTCGTATCTTTGCACCCGAGTGGAAGTTTCATACTTATATAACAGTGACAAACATCCACCCTGAAAGAGACTTAATTGAACAAAGAACACAACAATTTCGTGGTATGAAAACAGACTTGTTGAAGCCTACATCGCTTCATTCATTTCACGACATAAAAACGTTGGATGTTTGCTGCTGAGGTTCTTTCCGGAACTCTGACGTTACACCTTAAAATGCCCAAGACAACTCTCATGCGTTTGCCATGAGAGGAATACAAAGAGTACGCTGACGGCTTCTTTCTTTTTTATTCGCCATACGGAGATACGTTACGTAAAATCAAGACTTTTTCTCATATCGTTAGTGCCAACATGAGTATGCAATCCATCACTGTAAATACCGAAGAAGCAGATAAGGCATCCCCCGCAAACAAGGACAAATTGAACAAGGTGGACTTCCGTTGGTTCATTGTCCGTTCGCTACCCCATCAAGAAAGGAAGCTGGCCGACATGCTCATGCACTACCAAGAGAAAGAAAAGAACATACTTGAGGTATATTGCCCCACCCACACCACCGTGAACGAAAGCAAGAACGGCAAGGAAGTGCAAAAACCTTTATTTGCAGGATATGTGTTTGTTCTTTCTACCCAGAAAACCGTGACAGAGTTCATCAGCCGTCATTACCCCGAAGGCACAATCCTTTATGACACCAGAAACAGGAACGACAAGAAAGCAAGGATTCTCACAATACCTGAAGAACAAATGCGCATCTTCAAGGATTTCAACGAGAACTACGCTGACAAGTTACTGATACTGGAGAAGCCGTTTACAGACTACGCTTTCAACCCGAAAACCAACGAGCCTAACGAAACCGTAAAAGTAATAGACGGGCCACTGGCAGGGAAAGAGGGATACCTTACACGCTTCAGGCGGGATAAGCGCTTGGTGTTCAACATGAAAGCATTGAATGGAGACAGATATTACGCAGTGTCTGTGCCGAACATCTGGAACTTTCATGTCGTGAGAATACATAACGCCGAATGCGACCGCCAGACAATCGGCACAATGAAAGAGAGGGCCGTAGACTTGCTCATTGGATTAATCCAAGCCTGCGGTTACGGTGGGAACACACTCAAAATGCTTTACAGCTTCATCGATGAATTAATGGTAAAGCCTTCATTAGTTGACTTCTGCAAATCCTTATATAAAAAGGGCTTCGGAGAGTTAAGCCGTAGGATTGCAAGCCTCGGCACATACGACGCAGAACTTATACTTAACCTCATCCGCTACGAACGCGATAACCGTGGGTATGTTAAGGAGAACTTCGAGAAACTCGTAATCCGCCCGTTCCTCACTCCTACGTCTGGCATCGAATTAAAAGAAGACGAAAACGAAGCAACACTTAAGCACGGCTCTTTTACCGAAATCATCAAAAAAACGAACATAACCGAACTGACATATTATCCGGATAAGCACAAAGACGAACTGACGACGACCACTTATTTCGCCCACATAGGAATTATACAAAACGGTAACAGCAAAGGCGTCACACTATTTGCCAACTGGGATACATTCTTGAAAGAATATTTCCTAACGGCCGGCAAGGCAAACGAGAAATTGGTAAAGGGGACGACAGAGGTTTCCACAGACGCAAGCGACAAAAAACGGAAAGAAAAAATTGCAGATTCATTCCGCAACTTTGCCCCAACATTACATAACATCCTGACAAACGAAAATTCAAGGGTAAAAGCAATACAGAACCTGAAAATCGGTGAAGAATGCCTCAACGTCATGGCCATTGAAACGACAGGGAAAGATGCCGAAGAGACAAGCAAGGCGAAAGACGAGCTGATAAGCGTCTGCACAAATATATGTAAGGAAATAAGCACAACCATTCACCTTGCCGTATGGAGAAGGTTTTTAAGGACTGTTTGGCTGCATAAATAAACATGAATGTCCCCAAAACTCCCGGTCTTTAGAGATTAAAGACAAAAGTCTTGTAGGCTTATGCCCAATTAACTATTGTAGGGCTGTTTGCGGATATTCATATAATAAACAATGATTTCAACCCTATACTTATTAGAACTTACCACGCTTGGTGTGCAGAATAGAATTTTGGACGCAACTCAATATCCATTTACACAAAAAAACTCAAGCGTGTTTACCTGTTAACCGTAAAAGAATGGTTGGCAAAAGAAAACCATCCGCCCTAGAAAATTGACGTAAGCTGCCATATAAAAAACAGTAAAATGGACTCACCATAGCTGAAGTTAAGCGGTTACAACATCTCAACCTAAGCAAATGCAATCCGTCCTTACCTTTCACCCGTGACATCTGCCCTTTTTCTGTTTACACAATGGAAAGCCAGCGGCAAACTTTCCTGACTGCCATATCCATCGAGCATGACAGTAGCCAACCATACTTTGGAAAGCCTAACGAAAGGCCGGAACGTGGGCAACCAGTTGCTACAGCTTTACTCCTGATAGAATTTTATCCATCAATTATTTGATATATGACAAACTACCAGTACCACATATTCGCACCTTACCGAGTATGCCCATTAGGGGCGCACGTAGACCACCAGCACGGCATTGTCACAGGGTTCGCCATAAATAAGGGAGTTGACTTATGGTTTACCCCGAATGAAAACGGGCACGTACACTTGGAGTCGCGCACTTTTGAAGGCGTTGTCGACTTCGACGTCACACAGGCATCACAAATAAGGGAAAAACTATGGGGCGACTACGCCCGCGGGGCAAAGTACGCGCTGAAAAAACGCTTTGTATTGAAAAAAGGCTTTACCGGCCTTATACAAGGTTCATTGCCGGTAGGAGGCCTATCATCCAGTGCGGCCGTATTGGTTGCATACGTCATGGCATTGGCAAAAGCCAACGACATTGAGCTTGCTCCGATGGAAATCGTCAAGATTGCATCAGAAGCCGAGAGGGAATACATAGGCCTGAATAATGGGATACTCGACCAGTCTTGCATTGTCCTGGGGAAAAAGGAAGGCTTGTTGTTCCTAGATTGTGACAACAACGAATACCGCATCGTGAAGCGCAACCCGGAAATACCGGATTTCGAAATCGGCATATTCTTTTCCGGCTTGACGCGAAACCTTGTAAACAGCGACTACAACCTACGTGTGTACGAATGCAAAACGGCGGCATGGAATATGCTCGCTTACATGGAGCAGCCATTAAAACCGTTTGACAAGACATTCCTCCGCGACATCCCTAAATCAACATTTGAGAAGACACGCATAGCCATGCCGCAGCGGTTCGCCCGCCGTGCCGAACATTTTTACTCTGAATACAGGAGGGTACGCCAGGGCGTAACGGCATGGGAGACGGGCAACATCAGGCTTTTCGGTAAACTGTGTTTTGAGAGTTGCGAAAGCAGCATACACAATTACGAATGCGGTTCGCCCGAACTGATTGCCATATATGAAATCATGCGCTCACTTCCGGGAGTTTACGGAGGCCGGTTCTCAGGAGCAGGATTCAAGGGTGCTTGCATCGCCATAATAGACCCGAGACACAAAGATGAGATAGAAAAAGAGCTTACCAAGCGTTACCTTGAGAAGTTCCCCGAATATGAAAAGACGTTCAAGGCGTATTTTGTAAAGCCCGACGACGGAGCAAGGTTTGTTTAAACGCAAAAAAAACGGACAAGAGACAATGCCTTTCTTCTTGTCTGCTTTTCTCCGTAAACCTGTCAACCCCAAAACCCATTGGCGGATTTTTTTGAGCGGCATAGCGACAGTTACAGTTTCAAATGAAGCCCTTTCATACTGCAAGATATGGTCTTTCGCCTTCTGAAAGATGCCCCTTTACCTTATAAAAGGATACCTTTTGCAGACTTGCCGAATGTAAGCGAAAATCGTAACAAAAAGTCACGGAAATACAATAAACCGTAAGTATCAACCATAGATGGGCGCAAATAACCCCATAAACTTGTCAACAAAAAAATAAAATGAAGACAATCGTAATAGCTGCAGGATATGCCACGAGGTTGTATCCGCTGACAAAGAAATTCCCGAAACCATTGCTTGAAATAGGCAATAACACCATTATCGGCCGGATGCTCGACGACATCGACAAGATACAAGAAATCGACAGCCACATAATCGTAACCAACCATAAGTTTGCCGGAATATTTGACAACTGGAAAAACAAGACGCATTACACAAAGCCGATAACAATAATAGACGACGGAACGGAGACTAACGAAACACGCCTTGGAGCCGTAAAAGACCTGTTGCTGGCAATCGAACGGTGCAATGTGGACGATGATATCCTCGTCGTGGCAGCTGACAACATCCTCGATTTCTCATTCCAAGGCTTTGTCGATTTCTTTAAGGACAAAGGCACGTCCGCCATAATGTGCCATTACGAACCCGACCTGAAGAAGCTGCAACGCACCGGCGTCATTGCCGTAGACGGTGAAATGAAAGTGATTGAGATGCAGGAGAAGCCCGAACATCCGGCGTCAAACTGGGCAGTGCCGCCATTCTACATCTATCGTAAAGAGGACTTGCCATTGATAAAGGACTGCATGCACCACGGTTGCGGCTTCGACGCTCCCGGCAACCTGGCCCATTACCTTTGTTCCGTTACAACGCTCCACGCCTATAAAATGCCCGGCCGCCGCTTCGACATCGGCAGTCTTGACAGCTACGAGGAAGCAAAGAAAACGTTTAGATAACCGTTTGCACCCAAACTTTATAGTAAAATCAGAAATACACAACCTATGGAAACAGTCAACGTATTATGGACCGGAGGTCTTGACAGCATTTACCGCATAGTAGGGTTTTCACGTTTTCCAGTACATCATATTGCGAGATAAAAAAACAATCACATTTTCAAAAGATAAAAGAATATGATAAAATCGAAGAAGGAATTATTATTTTATATAATGGCAGATAGGATTATGAACGGCTTACCCTCTAAATACACTCTATCTGAAAAAATACAATCCTTGTTTCTTCATAAACATGAGATTACAAAATTCCTGCGTCTTATGAGGTATGCCAGCTATTATAAAAACAAGAAAAATCCTTCAATCTTAGATAAAATCCGAGGAAAATGGTTCGCTTATAAATATTCTCGTTTATCTGAAAAGTTAGGTTTTTGTATAGGGTACGACGTTTTCGGATACGGATTGGTTATACCTCACTACGGTACAATCGTCGTAAACAGTAAAGTCCGAGCAGGTAATTATTGCGTTTTACATACTTCAATATGCATCGGTGGCAGCAATAAAGTGTTCGGCGACGGTCTTTATATGGGTGCAGGTGCCAAAATCATGGGAACATTGACATTAGGGAACTGGGTATCAGTAGCTGCAAACAGCCTTGTCAATAAAAGTTCGGGAGACAATGTTTTGTTGGCCGGTATTCCTGCCACAGTTAAACGAACCGATTATCTAAAATGGTATGAACGCGATGGAGATATATTTTTACAACGTTTTTTAGCGGTTGAGAAACTGAAAAATAAAATGTTTTGAGATAAAACTTTTGTCTCCATTTAATAATAAATTATTAAAACATATTATTTGAAAAAAGTTTATGTAGAATGTCTGAAAATACAGTAAATAAGCGCATTGCAAAAAACACGATATTGCTTTATATAAGGGAAATTGCATCTTTGCTAATCGCTCTTTACAGCTCACGTATCTTATTACAACAGTTAGGGGTAAATGATTTTGGACTTTATGGCTTAATAGGCAGTATCTTATTATTATTCAATTCTCTTCGTGGCTTATTCGCTTCTTCAATACAAAGGTTTATTAATGTAGAAAAAGGACTTGGTAACGAAAGCAATGTCAACAAGGTATTCAGCCTTGGTGTAACAATACATATAGGCTTATCGGTTATTTTCTTTATCGTTTCCGAAATTGCAGGACTCATATTAATCCCCACGCTTAATATTCCAGCAGAAAGCATTACAACGGCGCAATGGGTGTTACAGTTTTCAATACTTGCGTCAATCGTCACAATAATGACTGTTCCATACGACGCCATTATAATAGCAAACGAGAAATTTGATGCATTAGCGGTGCTTTCTATTAGTGAAAGTATCCTGAAATTGGCTGCTGCTCTGTTATTAATTTTTAGCCCTTGGATAAAAGTAGTGACTTATTCTGCCTTATTGTTTGTCGTGTCAGTAATTATCAGAACTGCTAATGCCATTTATTGCTCACATAAATTCAAAGATGAGACTCGTTTTAGGTTCATAAAAGATAAGTCATATCTCAAGAAGATGACAATTTTTGCAGGATGGCATTTTTTAGGAAATACTGTTTACGCATTTGTAAATGCTGGAATGAACTTTATAATAAACATCTTCGGAGGTGTGGTTGTCAATGCAGCACGTAACATTGCATATCAAGTACTTAACGCCGTCCAAAAATTTGTCACAAGTGTAAATCTAAGTTTTCAGCCTCAAAGTATGATGCTTTATTCACAAGGTAACAAAGATAAATATTACGCCATTATGTTTATCAATACTAAGGTTTCTGTTGCTATTTGTGCAATTTTAGGTTTTGTTGTGGCTGTCATGTGTCCGTCTTTACTGAAGTTGTGGCTTTGTGATGTTCCTAATTATTCGATTGAATTTGTGCAAGCCATATTTTTGTATGCTACAATAAGAAGTGTACATAGCCCTATTGACACCATGTTTAAAGCTTCTGGGGTGTTAAAAAAATATCAGATACTTGAGATGTCTGTACAGGTACTGAATATTCCCATTTCACTTTTTATACTTTACGTTGGTATGCCTTACTATTCTATTTTCATATCAATGTCTATTGTCGAAATAGTTAATTTATTTGTAATACTCCATTTGGCAAAAGTACAATTTCATTTTGACACATTTAATTATGGACAAAAAGTTTTATTGCGTGTCATTTTGTTGATGGCTGTATTAGGAGGTACGTTTTTTCTTTCAGTAGATATAATGAATATTTCGTATTCTTTTATTTCCACATTATTAAAATCTTTGATTTGTTTCATATATGCAATGCTGCTTACAATTTTTACATTGTTCCCAGCAGATGAATTAAAAAGGCTCTTCCAATTAAAGAATAAAAAACATTGAAGATTATGGACGTATCAATTTCGGTGATAACACCTGCATATAATGCTGGCAGATTTATATCACAACTTTTAGATTCATTACACAATCAAGAAGAAGTAAAATGCCATGATTATGAAGTCGTCATTGTGAACGACGGATCGACTGACGACACGCAAAACATTGTTGAGGAATACATGACAGTCCATTCTGAAATGTACATAAAATTGGTAAACCAAGATAACCGTGGTGTATCGGCAGCACGCAATGCAGGCTTAAGAAACGCAAAAGGACGCTTTATATGGTTTGTTGATGCAGACGACGAGATTACTCCTGAAGCGATGAAATATCTTATTCCTATTGCAAAAGAGCAAAACATTGATTTGATTAAGATAGGAAGATGTATTTGCAACGTATTGCAAAGTGACGGAACTATCTGTAACTACTCAACGTCACCAGACGCTGACGGGTTCAAGATAATGGATGCTTACAAACTATTGTCACGCAACGCACCCCCTTATGGGCACATGGGATTTATATGGAGAAGAGAGTTTTTACTGTTAAACGATCTTGGTTACCCAGAAGATATGACATGGAATGAGGATTACACATTCTTATCTCTCGCTCTTTTAAAAGCCGGCAAAGCTTATGTCAATACTTCATTTTGCTTTTATCTTTACAGATCTCTTGAAACAAGCCTATCCAGAGGAGAAAGGGATTTTTGGAAAACCGACAAATATTTATTTAATAGAATAAAACTGTTGAGCAAGTTGAAGGAAGTAGATTTGCCCAATTTTTCAAATGAGAAACAGAAAATGTTTTTAGATCGTTTTATGTTTTTCCGTGAAGATACGGTAAGATATTTGCTGATGGGCGGTGTCCCATATCCTCTCATGACATATTATTTTGCTAAATTGCGCAGAATGGGTATGTACCCTATAAGTATGGATATGGCAGGAAAAGGCTATTACAGATTTTATAATTATGAATGGCTTATCGTTATATTGTCACTGTTGTTGTCAAATAAAATCGCCAAAAAAACTATACGGTTTGTTTATAACCTTTTAAAAAAACACCAATAAAAGCTTCCTATATACATTAACTTCACAAGGTTATAGCTATTTTTATTTTTCTCTCTCAGTGATTGATTAACCACATATATTTTTTAATTATGAACTTACTTTATGTTAGCGTAATATAGGCATGAAAAGGTTTTTCCATAAGTTTGTCATTGGATATTTCGACACATTGTCGTACAGGCATTATAAATCACAGTTTAAATCATATTTGCATAATCTCGGTTGTGAAAATAAGTCCTGCCCAGGTGAAGACGAATATATGCGCAAATGGAGGGCGTTGAGCAATGATGTTGAACCATATTCATATCGTCTTTTTTCCCAATATTGCGGTAACAATCCCTACATAGTGCCTGAAGGGGTGGCGCGCAGATGCATTGAACCGGTGCTCAATCCGCCGAGGTTCCGCTCATTTTACGGTGATAAAAATATGTACGCCGTTTATTTGAACAAAAACAGAATGCCTACTACCATCTTGCGACGCATTGGAGGCGGAACTTTTCTTGATGCCGATTTTACGCCAAATATTGATTTTTTCTTTGACAAAGACGGCAGAGTAGTTACATTGGAATACGATCGCCTGATACTTAAACCTTCAATAGACAGCAGCTCTGGCGTAGGCGTAATGCTCTTTAAAAATAAAGGGGGAAGATATTTGTCATCTGACGGGAAGAGCGAACTCACAAAATCCTTTCTTGAGGGGTACAGTGACGATTTCATCCTGCAAGAAGCCGTGGAGCAACATCCGTATATATCACAATTCTGCAAGACGGCAGTGAATACCCTCCGCATTGCAGTCTACCGCTCCGTGGCAGATGAGAGTGTGAACGTCGTGGGTGCTGTGTTGCGCATCGGCCGTGACGGATCTTTCGTTGACAACGGGCACCGCGGTGGTCGTTTTGTCGGTGTAAATTTGGAGAGCGGAGCATTAGGCCATTATGTGTGTGACCAATACGGTAATAAGGCGACACAATGGAACGGCGTTGATTTTTCCTCTGCCGATTATTCGATACCAAACTGGCCTGCGGTGGTTGATTTTGCAAAATATGTAGGACGCAGCAATCATCATATGCGGTGGCTGGCATTAGATGTGGCCTTAGGTAAAGACGGCAGCCCTTGCTTGATAGAATATAATTGCGGTGGTTTCAGCTACTGGCTTTTTCAATTTTCTGGAATGCCCGCTTTCGGCCGGTTTACAGACGAAATAATCGATTATTGTTCAAAACGCAAACCGCAGAAAGCTATTATAATAGCATAATTACAAACATGAGCAATCTCTCAAGACTATTCAACAACCCCTGGCTCGCATTCAGGTTTCTGGCCAACAGGGGCTTGGCGGACTGGCTGCCTGACGAGCCTTACCTGAAAATGATGTACCGCGCCTCGACCAGCAAGCGGCTGCGCCTCGACGCCCCGCAAACCTTCGGCGAGAAGCTGCAATGGCTCAAGATGCACGACCGCAACCCGCTCTACACCCTGATGGTGGACAAAGTAAAGGCCAAGGAATACGTGGCGGAGAAGATAGGCGCGCAATACGTCATCCCGACGCTCGGCGTGTGGGAAAGCGCAGACGACGTTGACTTCGACGCACTGCCCGACCGCTTCGTCATAAAGTGCAACCACAACAGCGGCAAGGGAATGTACATCTGCCGCGACAAGGCGAAGATGGACGCGGGCAAGGTGCGCGAGGGCTTGCGCCGAGGGCTGAAAGAGAACTATTACAAACACAGGCGCGAGTGGCCTTACCGCGACGTGCCGCGCCGCATCCTGGCCGAACAATACATGGAAAGCGCCGGCGAAGCCGTGATGGACGCCGCAGCCGAGGCCAAGGCCGCGCTCGTGGGCGGGCTACGTGACTACAAGCTGTTCTGCTTCAACGGCAGGCCGAAGCTCTGCCAGATAATAAGCAACCGCGCCGTAGAGGAACACATCGACTTTTACGACACGTCATGGCGCAGGATGGAAGGGCTTGTAGGCCTGACCGAAGGCGTGCGCAACAGCACGTGCGGCCATCCCCGCCCCCGCTCGTTCGACGACATGCTGCGCTGCGCCGGCATACTGGCCGAGGGGTTGCCCTTCGCCCGCATAGACTTTTACGACATCGACGGCCGAGCTTATTGGGGCGAGATAACGTTTTTCCCGGCCGGCGGTTTCGGCAGGTTCAGCCCCGCCGAATGGAACGGCAAGATAGGCTCCTGGCTCCGCCTGCCCGTGTAAGCCGCAGCAAAACGGGTTAATCCGTAAACCGGTTGTATGACATTATTTTACCTGCAATTACAGCATACCAATGAAGGCCGCCACCGTGCGGACATAATTTATTATGTCCGCACGCCACGAAAGGGCTTTTAATCGCCTGTATGTCAGCGCAATACGTTTCTCACGAAACGTGCGGACATAATAAATTATGTCCCTACCCGTGGGTGTATTCAGTTTATGTTTGGTTTTATTGCAAAAGATATTACCACCCGACCAATTTACGGATGACCCGCAAAACGTATCCTTTTACATCATAAAAGGATACAAAACGCAATGCAAAAGGACACATATTGCAACGCAAAATATGGCATATTGCCAAGCCGTTGATTATCAGCGGATTGTGTTCTGTGACATTTTATATTCCAACTTAAGACATTTTATGCCTTCGCTACTCGTCAATCTCATAATATTTTTGGTGGTTTGCTTTATTGTCAACAGCCATAACGCACGTCAAACAGACAAGAACAAGGTGCTGGTTTGGTGCGCAATAATACAAGTGTTGTTTTTTCAGACGTTCAAAGATGTGAACACGTTGCCCGACATTCCGGGATATGTTGACGCTTACAGATACATTTGCCGTGAAGACGCGACGTATTGGGGAGCCACGGGATATTACAAAATGCAGTATGGATATTACTTTTACAACAAGCTGCTGTCAATAATATCCAGCAACCCTTATTACTTTACATTTGCCACGGGATGTCTTATCACGTTGCCGTACATATTTTTCATAAAAAAGTATTCTCCGATAGTGTGGTTCTCGTTGGCTCTTTATTTGATGAGCTTCGTGCAGAGCACCATGGCTTTACGCCAATACACAGCCATAGGCCTTTGCATTATTTCTTTCCCTCTGCTATTCAAGTGTAAATACGTATGGTGTGGCTTGCTGTGGTTGGCAGCTATGGCCATCCATCCCACAGCCGTGTTCTTCGGGCTGATTTACGTCTTATACTTTATCAGGAGCCGTAAATTGCTTATAGCTTTTTACTTATTGCTGTTCTTGATGCTGTATAAATTCATACCGATGCTTATGGCTGTGTTTGTAGGTAACGTAGCCGGATATAATGTTTATCTTGAAAGCAGCTCCGTAGAGTTCTCCACCTTCTTGATAAACGCTTTTATTTTCGGTATGGCATGGTTCTTTTTAATAAGAGGTGGAACAGTTGATGAAGAAACATTGCTTATGGTCAAGATGCTTGGCGTGACGACAATCGTGCCGTTGGCGGCTACGTTTTCAAATACGTCTGATATAGTGCCAAGACTGATACTGTATTTTACCTTTGTTCAGTTTGCCGTCATCGCAAAAACACTTGTTTCGATAAAAATCGGTATTATACGGTCGGTGGCATACATACTTTACGCATTCATTTTCTTTTACCAATTTTACATATCCGACAACTCACGTATTTTTGAATTTAAGTTGATTTTTGAATGAAGCGAATACTTTTGTTTATCGACAGCCTCGGCGCGGGCGGCGCACAGCGCCAGCTCGTAGGGCTTGCCGTGATGCTGAAGCGGCGCGGATATGCAGTGAAAGTTGTCACGTATTACGACCATCCGTTTTATAAGTACATCTTAGACGATGACGGCTGCGAATATGAATGTCTGAACGTCAACTCAAAATTATGTCTGCCCCGGCTGGTGGGGTGCATCAAGAGGTTCAGGGCTGATGTCATCGTGTCGTATCAAACCGACCCTAACGCCCTGGCTTGCCTCGCCGCAGCCATGACGGGGGTGAAGCTGATAGTGTCTGAACGCAACACGCACCTGTCAATAGGGCTGAAAGACAAGATAATATTCCAGCTTTACAGGCTTGCCGACCGCGTTGTACCCAATTCTTATTCCGAAGGCGACTTTATTTGCAGCAACTTCAAGTTTCTAAAACACAAGGTTACAGTAATCTCAAACTTCGTAGACTTAAAATTGTTCACACCGAAAGAGCCTGCCATATGCCGTCCGAGGCGCATACTTGTGGTGGCTTCAGTCAAAGCGTCGAAGAACACCAAGAGGTTTATCCGCGCCGTCAGCTTGGCAAAAGAGCGTGGGGCTGACATTGATGTGACTTGGTACGGCGTTAATCCGGCAGACAATGACCTGCCGACAAACGTGAGATACGCCGAAGATTGCGTTAAGATGATTAACGACTTAGGGCTGACCAACTGTATGCGCCTGCTGCCAAAACGCCAAGACATACAAGCTGCCTACCGCGAGACCGACATATTCTGTCTGCCGTCGCTGTATGAAGGCACGCCCAACGTGATATGCGAGGCTATGGCGTCGGCACTGCCCGTGGCGGCGAGTCGAGTGTGCGACAACGCCCATTACGTAAAGGACGGGAGCAACGGAATGTTATTCAGTCCCGATGACATTGACGGTATGGCCGACGTACTGGTAAAGATGTCCGCCATGCCTGACGATGAGTTGCAGCTTTGGGGACGGCGCAGCAGGGAGTTTGCCGAGAGCCTTTGCTCGTCTGAGACGTTTGTAAACAAATACATCAAAATCATAGAAAGCTTATGATAACTTCAAGACGCCAGATGAAAGACTGGCTCGCCGTAGAAGCGGAGAAGCTGGGCATAAGGCACTTCTGGCTGCAGTGGCTCACCGGCAGCGAGTTTGCCTGCATATACCACTATATGTGGGTGCTGCGTCATGTTGAGCTGATGGAATACCGCCGCAGCCGGCATAAATGGCTTTATGCCGTGCCGTACCTTTTTTATTACGTGTTGTTGCGCAAGCTAAGGATACGTTATGGCATACATTTAGGCCCCGGAGATGCCGGGCGGGGGTTTCATTTAGTCCATCTCGGCTTTTTCCGCAGTTATGGCATAACCAAGTTCGGTGAAAACTGCACTGTGCTTCCGTTGACTCTTTTCGGGAAACGCATACCAGGAACGGCGGATAAATGGCAAATCACCACGGGCGACAACTGTTATTTCGGAACGGGTTGCACGGTGCTTGCCCCGTGCCGCATAGGTAACAACGTAACAGTAGCCGCAGGAGCGGTGGTGACTTTAAGTGAGATACCAGACAATGCCATAGTTGCCGGTGTACCTGCAAAAATCGTGAAATATAAGGAAAAATAATCGAGATATGAAGAACATAATCCTTTTGTCGCTGTTCCAAGGCAACGGCGGCATAGCGTCATGGTCGAAAAAGTTTATAAAGACTTTCACAAGTAACGAATACAAGATAATCCCCATCGACAGAACCGTAACCAAGCATAAGCAAGAAGACTGGAACGTGATAAAGCGCGCCGTTGCCGGCCTGTCACAAGTAAGGGAGATATTGCCCACAGTGAAGGCGGCCATCAAGGACAACGACGCAAAGCTGCTGCACACCACGACGAGCGGCTCGCTCGGCACTTGGCGTGATTACTGCGTGGCTCGTCTGTGCCGCAAACATGGTGTAAAGTGTGTTATGCACTGCCGATACGGCTGCATAACGGAAGACTTGCACCGCCCTGTTTACGGTCGTTTCCTGCGCAAGACGATGGCTCTGTATGACCAAGTGTGGGTGTTAGACAACCGTTCGGCACGCACCATGAGGCAATACAGGGAGCTTGCCGGGCGTGTGCACGTGACGCCTAACTCGATAGCCGTAACCCCCGGACTTGAGATTAAGCCTAAGGCATACAAGCACGTGGCGTTCATTGCCAACCTCGTGCCGTCAAAGGGGCTGTTTGAGCTTGTGGAGGCGTTCGTAAAACTCGACCGCGATGATATGCGGCTGTCTATTGTCGGGACGGGGCCTGAAGAGGTGATAGACAAAGTAAAACAAATTGCCGACGAAAAAACAGGCAAGACCATATTCATGCTTGGCCGCCTTCCCAACGACAAGGCCGTGGAGTTTATGAAGACTATCGACATCCTCGCCCTGCCTACATATATGCAGCACGAGGCTTTCCCCATATCCATATTGGAAGCAATGAGCCTCGGCAAACTCGTCATCTCGACCCACAGGGCTGCCATCGGCGATATGCTTACGGGCATGGACGGCAAACCGTGCGGAGTGTTCGTCAGCGAACGGTCGGTCGGCGACATTGTTGATGCCCTCGGCTGGTGCGTCTCTCATCCGCATGAAGCTGACGCTTTGTGCCGCAAGGCGTATGAGAAGGTGTACAGCTGCTACAGAATGGAGGTGGTCTACGACCTTTACAGAAAACATTACGGAGAATTGATTTAACGGTTTATGACGGATAACAGCATTACAGCGATAATCCTCACCAAGGACGAGGAGAAGCATATCGCCCGCTGCATAAGCTCGTTGAAGGGCGTATGCGACGACATTCTGATAGTCGATTCATTCAGTAGCGACCGCACTTGTGAGATTGCCGGGAGCATGGGCGCAAGAGTTGTACGCCATCCGTGGAAGAATTACGCCACACAGTTCAATTACGGCGTTTACGGCTGCGATGTCAAGACCGAATGGATTTGGCGCATCGACGCCGACGAATATCTTGAAGGCGGACTGGGCGAGGCCGTTAAAGAGGCCTTGGCCGAATGTGGCAACGATGTCAACGGAGTGTATGTCCGTAAGCGCATTGACTTCATGGGGCGGCCACTGCTCCATGGCGGATGGTATCCTACGTTTCATCTCAAGGTGTTCAGACGGGGGCACGGCGACTGTGAAAACCGTTGGATGGACGAGCACATACGCTTGTTTGACGGAAAAGCCATCACCGTTGAAACCGGCAACCAGGTTGACGCGAACCTGAACGACCTGACTTGGTGGACAGAAAAACACAACGGTTACGCAACACGTGAGATGGCGGATATGCTGATGATGGAATACGGCCTTGACGATAAGGCACAAGAGGTGACACCAAAATTTTTCGGCACCGAAGAGCAGCGCAAGCGTTGGCTGAAGCTGAAGTATGTCAAGGCTCCGCTGTTTGTGCGCCCCTTTGCAAACTTCTTTATCCGATATATCCTGAAACGAGGCTTCATTGACGGCAGGGAAGGTTTCATCTGGCACATATTGCAGGGGTTCTGGTACAGAATGCTGGTTGATGCCAAGATTTTTGAGATGAAGAGACAGTTTGCTTTTGACCGTGAGAAAATAAAAGGATATATAGAAAATAAATATTTAACAAAAGTTAATCTGGGGGGGGTAAATCCTGAGTTATATATTCAGGTGCTGCATAACGCCTTTCTGACAGAGGAAAGGAGGGCGTATGCCGCTTGACGTCAATCTCGCCGATTTTTCCCCGAAAGGATTTGACAAGGGGGCAGGAAAGGCAAAACAGGCGTTATGGTATTTTGTCAACGCATTGTTTGTGCGGGCCTCGTGGAACCCGTTTATGGGTGTCAAAATATTCATGCTGCGCCTGTTCGGGGCACGTATAGGAAAAGGGCTGGTTATAAAAAACAACGTAACGGTGAAGTTTCCGTGGAAACTTGAGATTGGTGACAACTGCTGGATTGGCGAGAATGCCTGGATTGACAACCTTGACCGCGTGCGCATTGGGAATGACGTCTGCATATCACAGGCCGCCATGCTACTGACGGGCAACCATGACTACACTGTTTACAATATGCCTTACCGCAACGCGCCGATAACCGTGGGCGACGGCGCATGGATAGGGGCGAAGGCCGTTGTCTGCCCGGGTGTGGAGGTAGGGAGCAACGCAGTCCTCACGGTAGGCAGTATCGCCACAAAGAATATGGACGAAAACGGCATTTATCGAGGTAATCCCGCAACAATGGTCAGAAAGCGGATTATCAGATGACGTAACCCAAAGAAAAACTTACCACATATTATGAAAGTTTCAATCATAACATCGTGCTATAACCGAAAGGCAACCATCGGCGGCGCAATAGAGAGTGTGCTGGCACAGGATTATCCGGACATTGAACACATCATCGTTGACGGCGCGTCGACAGACGGCTCGCTCGAAAAGATATGCAGCTACGGCGAGCGCATAGCAAAGGTGATAAGCGAACCCGACAGCGGGATGTATGAAGCCATCAACAAGGGGATAAGGGCGGCCACGGGCGACGTTGTGGGGTTGCTGCATTCCGACGATTTCTTTTATGACGGACACGTGGTAAGCCATATAGTAGCACGAATGAAGGAGACGGGCGCCGACTTCCTTTACGGCAACGGACTGTTCGTTGACGGCGTGAACACGGACAAGGTGGTACGCAACTGGATAGGCGGGACTTACAGGACGTGGAAAGTGCGCCACGGATGGCTGCCCCTGCACCCTACGTGCTACATCAAGAGGGACGTAATGGCACGGCGCGGACTTTACAACGAGACTTACAAGATAGCGGCCGACTCGGATTTCCTGCTGCGTTACCTGATGGGCGGCGACCTCACCGTGGCTTACCTCGACGAATACATCGTCAGGATGCGCATGGGCGGACTAAGCACCGACAACGCACGCCGCAAGCAAATGTGGAAGGAGGACATACGCGTTTACCACTCGCACGGCATTAACCCGGTTATGGCGAAAATTGAAAAAATGATGTGGAAAGTGCCCCAGTTTGTCAAGGCGAAGTTTATGTAAACGTCAAGGTGTAAAATAATATTGTTCCTGATAAAAGCAAAAGAGAGTGTATCAAATTGAGAAATATTTGATTCACTCTCTTTTTCATTTTGTCTGGTATAAAAAAATCAAGC
>CALUGX010000131.1 GCA_944320285.1 uncultured Prevotella sp. | reverse complement strand
AATAATGGTTCCGCTCATCGGTATCGTCAACGAGTTTGACGCTCAAGAGAAAGTTATACGCGCTACGGCCAAAGAACAGTTTGAGGAGGAAGGCGTAACTGTCGAGTTCCGCGTAGGTACAATGATTGAAATACCGCGCGCCGCACTCACTGCGGATCGCATTGCTGCAAAGGCCGAATACTTTAGCTTCGGCACGAACGACCTCACACAGATGACATTCGGCTACAGCCGCGACGATATCGCCAGCTTCCTGCCGGTATATCTTGACAAGAAGATTTTGAACGTAGACCCGTTCCAAGTGCTCGACCAGAACGGCGTAGGCCAGCTTATCAAGATGGCTGTAGACAAGGGACGCTCTACACGCCCCGAACTCACCTGCGGCATCTGCGGCGAGCACGGCGGCGAGCCGTCATCTGTCAAGTTCTGCCACAAAGTCGGTCTTAACTATGTCAGCTGCTCTCCGTTCCGTGTACCTATCGCAAGATTGGCTGCGGCGCAGGCTGCTGTAGAGGAATAATCTCTTAGAATACTATTCTTATATCAGGCTGTAATTACCGACTTTACGGTGATTACAGCCTGATATGCGCTTGGAAGGTTTGTACACTTGACCGAAAAAAATGAGCCGAATGAACGCATTTGTCTTACTCTATGTTTACAAAAAAACATCATGTTTACCCAAAAACGTTTTTAACGTGAATTCAGTATAAGAGAACTCACATTAGTAACCGGCCGTAGAGATACTAAAAATCTGAGATTATATATATATATATATGCAAGGCTTGCAGACGGTAAAACATTGCAGGTGTCTCTATATTTTATTACCTTTGTAAAAGCGAACCTTAAAAAGATTGCAGAATATGAAAAAAGCTACGATATTGGGAGCCATTGCCGGCGACGTGATAGGCTCGGTCTACGAATTCAACAGCACAAAAGACTATAAATTCAATCTGTACGATGACAAAATGCGCCCTACCGACGACACGATAATGACACTGGCTGTGGCAGAATGGATTTTGACAGACAACGAACTCAGGCACGAAAGCCTGACAAGCCTGATGAGGATATGGGGACGCAAATACCCGTATGCCGGATACGGAGGCCATTTCTTCCTGTGGCTGGCATCCAACGACGCAGGGCCTTACAACTCGTGGGGCAACGGGTCGGCCATGAGGGTGTCACCGGTGGGCTTCGCCTTCGGCACATTGGATGAGACGCTGAACGCCGCGAAAATATCGGCCGAAGTGACACACAACCATCCTGAAGGCATTAAGGGGGCGCAGGCCACAGCTGCGGCGATATACCTCGCCCGCACGGGGAGCACGAAGGAGGACATAAGAAAATACATTAGCGGCACGTTCGGCTACGCCCTCGATATGGAATGCGCCGACCTGCGCCCGCACTACAGCTACGAAATAAGCTGCCAGGAGAGCGTGCCGCAGTCTGTACGTGCCTTCATCGACAGCACAGACTATGAAAGCGCATTAAGAGAGACTATATCGCTCGGCGGCGACGCCGACACTATGGGCGCAATAACGGGCGGCATAGCGTGCGCGTTTTACAACGGCGTAACCGACGGGATATATGACTTCACCATGTCAAAGCTGCAAGACGACATGAAGGATATAATCAATGAGTTTGACACAAAATACGCTGATGCGTAACAAGGCGACACAAGCAGCCTCTACATAAAAACGAAATAGCAATGGATGTTTTAATTACAATCTTGATAAACACTGCCATCTGTGCGGGTATCAGTGCATGGTTTTGGCTTCGCCGCAGCAAAAACACCACGGTGAAAGCCGGCGAGAACATACAGAAACAGAAAACTGTTGACACCCTTGCTGACGTATTGGAAAAACTGTCATGCAAATATGAGATAGATGAGAAGAAAGAGTCAATATCTTTCATTTTCCAGGGTGAACATTTTATCGCATATGACTTGAACGACGACAATTTGTTCATTACAATCGCCGACACGTGGTGGTACGAATCGCCTTTGGACGACATAGACAACCTCGCACTGATGCGTAGAGCGGTGAACGATTGCAACTTCAATTCGCCGGCTACTCTGCTTTACTCGATAAACAATGAAAACAAGACTGTGGGCCTACATACAAGGATTACAATATTATGGCTACAACAAATTCCGAATATTAAAGATTATCTCATCGCAATATTGAACCAACTGCTCAGATGTCATCATTTGTTTTTCGACAAAATGGAAGAACTTAGACGGTTAGACCATAAATCAAGCAAATAAGGAATAAACAAGAAACCGCCAAAGGCAGTGAGCCTCTGGCGGTTTCTTATGACTTAACAACGATACTTACTTACTCTTCTTAGCCGGAGCAGACTTATATGCCTTGTTCAGGCCCGCAATGACTTCATTGGTTATGTCATATGCCTTATCTGCATAAAGGATGTTGTCACCGGCTTTGCTAAGAATGAGCGCATATTTCTTATCCTTGTTATACACGGCTAGATAATGCTGGATGCTGTCACGCAATGCCTTGTTGAACTTCTCGGTCTCAGCCTGGAACTCATTGCCCAGTCTTTGCTGCAACTCCCGCAAGTCTGCGTCTTGCTTTTGCAATCCGGCCTGTACAGCCTCAGCCTGCTGCTGTGTGTACTTGTTGTTCTGTATGTCTTGCTGGAATTTAGCCACAGCGTTTTGCAACGAACGTCCTTTAGCGTTTATTGTGTTCTGGATGTTTTGGCTTTTCTTCTCAAGAATGAGGGAATGTTCTTTGCAGAACTTATACTGCGACATTATTGAATCCACCTCAACGTAAGCTATCTTCATTTCCGAACTTGCCGCCTGAGCCGAAGCCGGTTTCTCATCAACCTTCGGAGCCTGATTGTTGCACGAGGTAACGGCCAACGACATCATAGTCACAACGGCCGCTGAAAAAATTACCTTTCTCATACTTTGTTTATTATTATTTAGTTCTACTTTTCCTTTACAACGCAATAGCAATTATTAACATACTTAAAATGAAAATCTCTGCCATTTTTCTTACTTTTGCCGTTGCAAAGATAGTGTAAAAAATCGAGTGAGCAAATTAAAGCAATAACTTTTAGCCCGACATTGTAAATAATCTCATGTCTTAACACTACATATTAAAAAATATTTGATAAATAAATGGACAAAATTGAATTAAAACCGCAATGCGTCTTTGAACAATTTGCTAAAATCAACAAAATCCCGCGCCCGTCAAAGCACGAGGAAAAGATGATTGAGTATCTAAAAAAGTTCGGTGAAGACCTTAACCTTGAAACAAACGTTGACGAAACCGGCAACGTAATAATAAAGAAAGCTGCGACGCAAGGTTATGAAAACAAGAAGACAACCATACTGCAAAGCCACATGGACATGGTTTGCGAGAAACTGGTTGACGTTGACATCGATTTCACAAAAGACCCGATAGAGACATACGTTGACGGCGAATGGCTTAAAGCTAAAGGAACAACACTTGGTGCCGATGACGGCATCGGCTGCGCAATACAAATGGCAATCCTCGCCGACAACACTCTTGAACACGGACCAATAGAATGTGTCTTTACAAAAGACGAAGAGACCGGACTGACAGGTGCCGAAGGCATGAAAACAGGTTTCATGACGGGCGAAATGCTCATTAACCTTGACAGTGAAGACGAAGGACAATTCTTTATCAGTTGTGCCGGCGGCATGACTACCCGCGCAACATTCAAGTTCAATAAAGAGACTGCACCGGAAGACAGCTTTTTCATGAAGCTCTCGCTCAAAGGGTTGCACGGCGGTCACAGCGGCGACGACATTAACAAAAAATACGCCAACGGAATAAAGCTGTTGACACGGTTCGTTTACATGATTAATGAAAAACACGGCGTCCGCTTGGCAAGTTTCAATTCCGGACGTATGCACAATGCCATTCCACGTGATGGAGTTGTCGTCTTCGCTGTGCCCAACAACGTAAAAGAAGACATCAGGGTGGCGTTAAACGTTTTTGCAAAAGATGTTGAAGACGAATTCCATGTTACTGAGAACAACATCCAATTCAATTTAGAAAGTTGTGACGCCGAACCGGTAATGCCAAAAACTACAAGCGACAACCTGATTGCTGCATTGCAGGCCGTTGACAACGGGCCATATTCAATGTGCCAGGACGAAGCGTTGGCGTGGATGGTGGAAACGTCAAGCAACGTAGCAAGCGTGACAACCACGGACACCGCTGTCACCGTCGTAGCTTCGCAACGCTCAAACGTAATGAGCAACCTGGCAAATATGGGCAACACGGTAAAAGCAGCATTTACACTTGCAGGAGCCGAAGTGACTCAAGGCGACAAATACCCGGCATGGAAAATGAACACCAACAGCGAGCTTACAGGAATTGTCGTTGACACTTATAAAAAACTGTTCAATAAGGAGCCTAAAGTTATCGGCATACACGCTGGCCTTGAGTGTGGGTTGTTCTCCGAGAAATATCCTCACCTTGACATGATTTCAATGGGACCGACCCTCCGCGGCGTACACTCGCCCGACGAGCGTCTGTTAATCCCGACAGTGCAAATGGTATGGGATCACTTGCTGGAGATATTGAAAAACATTCCTGAAAAGAAATAATAAAATCAAAAAAATGGAAGCGTTGGAAAGCCTGCAAACCGAATGCAAACGGCCCGACGCTTCCTTTTTCACATAAAAAACTAAGATAAAAACGATGAAAACAAACACAAGACGGGCCGCTCTCATATGCGTGACACTTACAATGCTGTGCGGCTGCGGTAAACAACATAAGGCAGAAAACACAGTTAAAGACTTTCTTGAAAACAATATGCGGACAGACGATTATAGTGTGATATTCACGAAACTCGACTCTACCAGCCACGTCACTGACAGTGCCATACACAGGATGAGGACTAATGCCGAGAAAAACAACATCTTCAATAAAGGCATAAAATACGGAAATACAAACGAACAATACCAATACCTGAAAACAAAGATCTGCATCGGCAAAGACACATTAAACCAAACATTCTATCTGCAACCGGACCTGACAGAGGTGGTGGCTTTCAAGTAAGCCACAAAAAAGGGGCTCTAATATGGCCGATGCAAACTATTCTACATAAGGTTTTACGGCCTCAATGCTCCAAGCGTAATTCAGGTTTGCCTGTGAACCGTCATAAAAAGTCCCCGACGTTATACCTACCACTTCACCGTATTCGTTTATAAGGGCACCGCCGCTGCTACCGTGATCTATCATCGCATTGATTTGCATTAAGTAAGTGTCACGCCAGCCTGAAACCTCACCTGACGAAAATGTATTCTCCAAGCCGCGCGGACTACCTATAGCAAAAATCTTATCCCCTATCTCCGGCCGTTCTTTGGCGATAGGGATGAAGTTCGTTTCACCGCAAGCGACACGGAAAAGGATAAAATCGTTCTTTTCATTTCGCTGATATATTTCAGAAACTTTATACACCGTATTGTCACCAGTCAGCTTGATTGCCTCGTCTCCGATGCCTGTACCTTTGAAAACATGATAATTGCTGACAGCCAGACCGTCTTCACTGATGAAAAAACCTGAGCCTTGATATACATTGCTACCGTCTGAAGTGAAAACCATAAATACGGCTGATGTATATTTCTTGAAAATGTCAGCACCTTCCATCTTATTCCCATGAGCAGAAGCCACAACAGCTGACGGTCGCGAAAGACCTGTATTCGCAACCTGTCCGATTCGTGTTTTTTGTCCAACTCTATGCCCCGACTTATGGGCACAAGAAAAGAACATGAATGCCACAAATGAAAATATCAACAGTAAAACATTATTCCTTATCATCCTTAAATATGTTTTTAGGTAATATATGTATCAAGAAGCGTTGGTTCTTTTCTTCTATCGGATGGCGCATTGATTTAATGTTCAAACGTCCGTCTCCGCTACCGGCAATTTGTACTTCGCAGTTATCGCCGAAATTCAAATGTTTCGTTTCCAACCAAAAGCGCATTAAGCTTTGCGCACGTTGGAAACTAAGATTGTAATTGAACTCCGACCAAGCCTCTGAATTCATCGAGGCCTGCCCTTCTACAATCAAAAGATATTTAGTCTCACGGTGCCTGTCAAGGAAATCAACAATCTTTCGGCCTGCAGTTTCCAATGAATCCTGACATTCGGGCGACAATGCGTCGATGTCATAAACCCTCATCGGGAAAAAGACGTCAACCTTCAATACATACTTCTCATAAACTTCGTTATATTCAAAATAATCTTTATCCTTGTCCAAATCCTTTACGGAATTTACAGTCTGCTCTACTTTGTCAATATACTGTTCCCTCACCTCCATTCGCTTGTGCAAAAGCACAATAACCAGGATGAACAAGACAAGCATGATGAAAAACAAACTTGTCATCAAGTCTGAATAGCTCGTCCAGAAAAAAGATTCTTTCTTATTCGACATTATGATTGACTTTTATTTCGTATTTTTTTACAAGACGGTATCTATCGCCAACGTGTCAACCCTTACACTGTCAATGCTTGTTGCAGGCTCGTTTTGCATTACGGGTGAAACGTCATTGTGATTGGTTGAAAGTAATATCGTTGTGGCCACACTGCTCACCGTCAACAACGAAACGGCGATTACGGCTGCAATTTTCATCCATTTAGGCATCTGGATTGCTACCGTCCCGACTGACGACACACGGATGTTACCAATGTTTTTTGCTATCCCGTCTACCAAGTTTTCGTTTGATTTCCGTATTTCTTTCGCCATTCTTTCATTTGCCGCCTCTATTTTATTTGTCATGGCTAATAATTGTGCCGGTATTTCCGACAACTCATTCAAACGCGCCATCAAATTAGGCATTCGTTTTAATTGCTCTTTAAACGAGTTGCAAATGTCTTGGTTCAAGGTTTTAAAGTTGACAGCTTGTTCAGTCAGCGATTTTTCCAAATCTGCCACGTTCGCGGCAGATGTTTCCCGGAGTTGCTTCATTGCGTCTCTCAAGGTATTGTCCGCATCAGTCAACTCCTTCGCAATCTCACCTTTATGTCTTTTGAAGAAATCACGTATTTCCTCCAAGACGTGCAAGCGTTCACTTTCAGAATTAAACAATTCAGTAAACTGCTGTATTTTATCCGTGTATCCTTTGACTGACTCCAAATATTCCCTGAAACCTTCCAAAAAAGGCATACATTGTTGCAACTCGTTCAACACCCTAACGTTGGCGCGCGCCATCTTTTGCACGTCCATTTGCCTCACGGTTTCCAAGATTTGCGCAGACGTCCTATAAGAATCGTTTATTTCCGCGAGTGTTTTTCCTAAATCTTCATTGTTTGAAGCGAAAGTAGAATTAAACCTGTTCAAGTTATTCACAAGATTGTTCATTGCCTGCGATGTATCCGACGGCAATTCCGGCAACAATCTTGACTGCATCCATGCCAAAAAGTTGTTTTTGCCCTCTTCCTCTTCAAGTTTGCATTTCTTGAACTGCATAGAGTTAACCGTCGTAAGCGTTATGCCACAAATGCTTGCAACCATAGCCCACGCCACGCCCCAGAGTAAATCATTTATACCTTGCGCCGCACCGTATGTTGCGTTTTCCACGCCACTCACAGCCGTAGCTCCCATAAGAAACGATATACTGTCTGTAAACAACAGCGAGCCAAGCCCGATGATAACGCCGAGCATCGTTCCCGCCAGTCCGCAATAAAGTGGTACGGGCATTTGGGTCTGTATTTCATCCTCTACGGCTTGACAATGCCTGTCAACGGCATCTTTCAGCAATGAAAACTCGATTACAGACCCTGTGTTATTGCCAAGGTATTTATTGATCGACTGAACTATCGACGAAAAAATTCCGCTTTCAGTCTTGACATATATTCCATCAACAAATCCAGTATCTGTGGATTTGCTCACACGCCAATCAAGGTCGCCTTCTCTCTTAAAAATCCTACCATATCCAAGCATTCGCATTCTGTTGTCAATAAACAACTTTACCTGAAAAGCAATTATTATAATTACAATGGCAGGTACTATCAGTTTTATCAAATCTGCAAATTCCATAATTGACATTTTTATTTTGTGAGCCTTACTTTTGCCCGTTTCTCTATGTGCCAATAACGGCTTCCATCGTTAGAATGTTTCAACGACGCTCTACCTTGTTCTAAAACTTCCATACATTGTGCTTCATAAGCAGAACAGCCTGTTTTTTCAACAGCACACTTGTCTATGCGGCTTAACTTATTTACATTTATAGGCTCAAATTTTGCTTCTTTGTCTGAAATATATTCAACTTTGAAACAACATTCATCCTGCATCGAGCAATATTCCTTGCGTATGTCATCTTCATCATTTTCACCCCAATAGCCATATTTGCGTTCTTGCGTACTTATTAGCTTTTGAGCCTTAGTGTCCTTTTCTACGTCTCCGTTTATTTGAATATCGGCAACGTGTTTTTTCAACTCTTCCAATTCTTTTGAAATTCTTTGTATTTCAAAAGATGGTTTACTTACATCCGCATTTGTACTTTTGTTTCCTGCAGCATTAACATATTGCTGCTTCTGTTTTAAATCTTTTAGCGAACTATCAAATTTGGATATTTCATTTTTCAGATACTTTGTCTTTTTGTTTGTATGCCTCCATGATAACAACATCACGACAATAATGAAAAATCCAAGGATGGCAAACCACATATCCAGACGACGAGCCAGGCATGATGCCTTTTCGTCAAAATCGTTAGCTTTTTCTTGAATGTTTTGTAAGCTGTCCCTCAAATTACAGACCTTACCTTCAAGAGCGTTATATTTGACATATAAATCCCCTAAGCTAACATCCTGTTTCACTTCTGTTTTTCTAGTATCAGCATCTGATGGATAACTTACGCCAATACTTCCGTCTGTTGATATGTGCTTTTCGTCACATGAGACACACATTAACAACAAGAGGCAAAAAGGCAAATATAATATTCTTTTCATATTTTCTTACAGCTTTTATTGTTTAAACTTTTTACATATACTTTCTGATAAGTTACTCAAAATTCCCTTGATCGGGTAAAAGAACAACGTTTCTTCCGGCTGCGGGTTTCCAGAGGCGTCAGCTTCACAAATAGCCTTGCCTTTTTGGATAAATGTCTTTATGTCATAGTTACCGAGGCATATTTCTTTTGCTATTTTCAGACTTTCATTTGATACACCGAAATTCTTATTGAAATTATATTCTTTGTTTATCTTATTCAAGATAAAATCAAAGAAATAATCAACCTCGGTGACTACCTTTTCAATATATGTTTCATTAATGTCGGCAAAAGTGTCTTCATTCGAGACAAATTTACTACCGTCACCTTTTAAAACCACAGTCTCAGCCTTAGAAGACATATTACCTGCCTTGACCGCCAATATGCCGCCTTTGCAAGTTGCCTGCTTTGGCTCAATATCTCCCAAAAGGCCAAGTATCTCGATTTTTCCGTCGCTGCCATCAACGTTCATCATGTGGAACAACAGTTTTGTGTATTGTTGCAGTTGGTCTACGTTCCCGTTGGTGACGACGTTGATTATCTTACTACCGTTCCCGCTGAACGCAATGTGCCTGGGCATCGTCAACTTACGCAAACGAATGATTTTCGACAAATGGTAAATTATGGCCGAATAGAAAATCACAAACACAATTTTAAACTCCTCGCTATTGCTCAACTGCGATGTAAAATCCACTTCATTGGTATTCAGGCCGACAACGTCCTTATTATCTTTCAGTGAGAAAAACCACGACGCCATTTCAGCCGGCATACCTTCATTCTCACTTGCCTTTTTTACCAATTCGTTAGAAACTTTTGCAATACTTGCGATAACATCGTCTTTGAAGAAATCTATTATGCCATTGTTTTGTGGATAACGCGGCTCATCTAACAATGTATTTTCAAAAATATCGTTTGCGGCAAACTTAAACGATGTAACAAAATTAAGTTGCTTGTTCATCGAATAAGCGATGTCCGTCGTGCCTCCACCGATGTCTACATTTACCATATTAGTAGCGGTTGCAAGGCGGTTGAAGATTTGTATTGGTGCGAAAGACTCTGTAAGGTCGGCTGTATTGCATCCTTTGAAATATTTTCCGGCAATATCCTTCCACACATTACGCATCAAGTTGACGCGATTGGCCGGCATACTTATCGGATAGAACCAAACGATACTTGTCTTACCTATGTCTCCGTCATTTATTAAGATGAAATTCCTGATAGTGAGCATCAGGTTTTCCAAATAGGCACGAATCATTGCTTGGTTGTTATTTCCACGTCCCCATTTCAAATCGGCAGTGTGCTTATTATACCTAAACTCCTCACGCTGGTTATAATCAAACGGAATATTTGCAAGTCCGAACGGCGGCTGTGCCATCTGCCAGTCTGTATTTTTTGAATACGACAAAACTGTACGTATTGGGAATTTGCAATTCTCACCATTACCTAATGCCTCCGGAAGAAAGTCGTGCATTTCCACTCCTTTTTCCGATTTAAGGTCTTCTACACGTTGCTTTCCTGATTCTGTCGTCCATAATGTCTGTGTGAAAAAGTTAGAAATCAAAACGTTGCCTTTGTCGTATTCAAGAGGTCGCGGAGCGGCGGCATTTGAACTGTCGGCATATTCTACATGGGTGTTAGACGTTCCAAAATCAACAGCAAAAACAAAACTTTCCAAAGACCTTTGTTTCTTGAAAATGGGAACCATTATTGAACAGTTGCCACGTCCGTCAACAACTTGGATGAAATCAAAGATAATTCGTTCGATAGTGTATGTCTCTGCTTTGTAATCTTCTTCTTTATTTTGGTTTCTGCATTGTGGAAATATTGCAGGCAACATTTTATCCCCGTCATAAAAATTGAAATCATAATTACTGCTATACATTGAAATGCAACCAACCTTGTAAATTGCGTCTGCAGCATCAGTAAAACGTATACGCGGCATTATGAAACCGGCAAAAGAACATTCAACGACACGCCCTTCGTTCTTTTCCGGTTTTACGTCGCAATCTCCGCCGTAATAAATCCGCGAATATTCAATATTGTCAACACGCCCACGCCCTTTTATCGGTATCCTCAATGTCACTTTTACACCGGTGCCGCCTCCAAGCTCTTCCATCTCTATCATCTTTTGGCCCGAACGCGAACCGTTAATCAAATCGTCGGTTGTAAAATATGAAAAGAAACGAGGTCTTAACGGTAAAAGATAAGATACGGACTTGTTACCGGCCAAAATAGCATTGCCGTCAAAATAAGCGTCTTTATTCAGCTTGTGGCCAACCTTGATTATCGTGTCTTCCAAAAAGTCTGATGCCGTAAGATACGGATACGTAGAACCTTCATTGGGCAGTCTGCGCTTCGTTATGTCTTGCTCGTCGTCACGGCACGGCGCTTGGTTGTAACGTCCCCATTTGTCCGTCTTATATTGCAATTCGCTGTATTTCACGCCTTGTTCTATGGGCAGCACCAAAGGCTTGACAGCGACATCCTTTGACGGTTTTATCTCGAAATCGCTTGAGAACGTTCCGCTTTCAGTCCGCTTATACAACGGATAACCCAACACTTCCACTTGGTTTGTGTCCGAAAAGTCCAACACGTCAAACATTGCATTACCTATGTCATTAAGGGCCGCCCGCTTGCCGGCATCGGTTATGTTGTTGAATGTCATGTTTAGATAATCTGCCACCTCCGGGAACAACTTATCAAAATTACCGATGTCATGCCTTAGATAAAACCAAAACTTCACATATTCAAAATCACGCTTGTACAATGGTTGTAAGTCCCCGTCAAACGGACGGTCTTGGCCGAAATTTACATTGGCCGATACATACCCAAGATCGTTAGCATTTGAAAAGAACACAGTGGCTGGCGAAGTGGCCCCGATGATGTTCATCTGCTTAGGGCCGTTTTTGTAGTTGAGCAGATAAATGTTTTGCAATCTGTCAAAATTATATGTGCGGGCGTCACTTTCAAGATACTTTGACAAAGCGTCGCCAACATAGCAATGGCCTTGATCTACTGACTGCATCAGTTCGCCTGTGCATTTATTACAATCCCACACGATGATTTCAATATCGTTACGGAACTTGTCGATGTTGAAGAACATCTCTCCAACGTCCAACGTGTCAGACACCATTTTGTGGAATATCGTATTACCGTCGGCATTGCCTGACTGTACGACTTCGGCAAAAGCGTTTTTCACCAAATCGATACGGGCAAAAGGCGACGGTATCGACGTAATCTCTCTTTTAGCGTTAGCCCCATTTGGATCGTTTATGGTATCTCTGTTAGTTTGATTATAAGGGAATATTCCACTGTCATACCAATCTTGGTGTGTGGTAGTCCCATTTGTTCCTAACCTGAATATTTTTGACATACTGTTAAAAATTAAATTTTGACTTTACAAGTTTTTTAGTCGCGTGATAATACATTTCGAGCAATTTGTTTTCCTCTGAACCGTTACATTTGTCTTTTGCCACCGAGTTCAACTCTACATAAAAGGCTTCATAATCTTTCTTTACCAAAGGATTGAAAGTTTTTTTCTCCGAGACGCCTGTCACTATGGAGAACGGTTTGTTTTTTCCACTATCAAAATTAAACAGGTCGAGTTGCCGGCTGTTGCCTTTCATCTCATTCAACCAATCACGATACAAGTCAAGAAATCTTCTAAGATCCCTTACGAAACTTCCCTTGTAAAAATCTTCGTCGAGCTTCAAACGCTTATTGGCGGCAAGGCTGCTTCCGCTTATAAAATCAAATTCGTAATTAAAAATGCTTGCCGTAAGCGAAAATTGCGTCAGGCTGTCACGCAGCATATCGTTTAATCCGCCGTAAAACGAACCAAACGTGACTGCGTTTTGTCCGTCTTTTATGCCAAGTTCATAATTGTAACCATCCGTAAGGGCTATGTCGGTATTGCAAAAGTTTACAATCGCCGTAGCCGCGAGGAACTCCACAAGATGTGCATCGTTCATCTGCAAGGCCATACCTTCATGGTTGTCGTATGCGTTAAGTTGCTCGTCGGCAAGGTAATACAAGGCGTTAAGCGTACCGTTGCCGATCATATTCTTCTCGTAATAAGCCATCGCCGACTTTGTTTTTGAAACGAATGTCGATGAATCTATTTCGCTTCCGTTGTCAGTTTTCAACTTGAAGTACGGCAACACCGTCACGGCACCTATTACAGCATTATTCACATTGGCGTTGTTGGGCAGGTCTTTATTTGTGCGCAAAGTCTTCAACAACAAGGGGAAACCGCTTGCACCCGTACCTCCAAACACCGAACTTATTATGAAAATCCTGTCGCCCTGCTGAAACGAGTTCATTATAGCGTTGAAATCATCCGAATATGAGATTTGGTTTAACACCACGCTGCCAATGTTAGGGTTGCCCTTAAAACCGACATCCATTTTCGTTTCCAAATTCTTTTCCGAGAACAGCATTTCCATCATGGCCTTGTTCTCACGACTCATGGTAGAGTAATCAATAAACGATTTGAATTTACGGTCGTCAGTGTCTTTTATGCACAATGTGTAATTCGGTAACACTTCATTTATGCCTGTCCGGAAAAACCTGTTTTCACTTGCCACGGACAGCCGGCTGCGAAGTTTGGCATAGGCTTTCATCAACGCCACAGTGCGCGTCAAGTCGCCGTTTTGCCTGTCGGGATCAATTATTACAGGTACAATTTCCGTTATCGGATTATTCCCATTACCGTCTATTTTCACCCCGGCGGCCATAAGCATTGTCAACGAGCGTAACACCCGCGCCCCTGTACCGCCAATGCCGAAAAGATAAAGTTTTGCCATGATTTAAAATATCTTTTTTATTCCTATGGATATACACAAATATACTTATCACATTGCCAATCGTAAAACCGACTAAAACGGCACTTGCCAACAATTAGTGCTACGCCATTTTATAATTAACGAGAAAATAAAGAATACCACCAAAGAAAGTATGGCATTGGTAACGCCGAAGCACAAACAGTCGGAAAAGTCTATTGGCAAAGCCACCATCTGTTGCGTGACCGGATCAGGAGCAGCCATGTCACCCGCATAATAGTCAGTAAGCACCCATTGCCAGCCGATGATGAAATTCAACACGAAGTTTGCCAGCATGAAAACCAGCCATGCCCAGATGTTCGCCCACCGGGGCTTGTCAATGACATAATAATAAAGCACAGCCATAAGCAGCGACACGCCAAACATCCACAGGCCTATGCCGATAAAGAGATTTGAACCGTCGGGCGTGGCATTGCCCCACATATAGTCCGCGAGGTCCAACCCGAAGAAATCTTCAAACAAAGCACAATAAATGCTACCGAAAAACTCTCCCATAAATCATTATTTTTTGATTGAAAACTTGAAATTACCTAACACTCCGTCGGCCTTGTAAGCGTCGGCTATGCCTTGGACTATGTATTTTATCCCCGTAGTCTTGTCGAGATTGCCCTTAATGTTTTTACCCGTGTCGTCGTTCACGGCCTCAACCCACAATGGTAATCCCTTTTGTTCAAGACTTATCTGCACTCCCTGCGATTTGACGTTATTGCCAAGCGACAATGTTACGATGTGCGTATAATCTTTATCTCCTTTTAACCGCTTAATATCTTTTATCCCAACATTGCCGCCAAATATTGAATAGTTCGCCGCATCACAAAGCGTCTTGTCATTTTGCAAAGTCTTTGAAAAGTCCACCTTTGCACATACTGTATAAGTACCGTCGCTTTCAGCGTTCAATTCCATATTGCCGTTGAACGGCTTTCCATATTTATTGGTGACTGTAAACGGCAACTCGGACAACGACGTGAACGCGCAATAATCATCAACGTCAAAACTGCTTGTTTCAGAATAAGGCACTTTTGTGTTAAGGTAAGACAAGATGCCCTTGTCGCCCATTATGAATATGTAATAAGGCCGCCGGGCATTAACAAGGGCTTCGCTTCCGCCGGCAGGATAAAAATACCTTCCCGAATATGCCGATATCATCCTCATTATCTCGACACTGAAATCCCCGTCCGTTCGCTTTTTCCGCAAAAAAGCGTTGCGTATATTGGTCTCACTGTTATGAAAGAACTTCAACGCATCACCGTCACGGACGTCCAAGATACAATCGGTAATGAAAATCGCGACATGGCCGCGCCGCGTCCGCTCCAAAATCTGCCCGAACATTTCGTCAATGTTAGAATCCGCCTTGTTACCACCTGTCTGTGCCGCACCCGCTGGTGTAAGTCCGGCGATAAACTCCTTCACGTCACTCCCGGCATAAAATATTGAAGAGTTTACGTAGTTCAAACTTACCGTATCCGCATAGCCTGCCAAATAGCTCACATAACTATGAACGGCGTCTTTCAGCTCCGAACCGTCAACCATGTAACCGTACATACTTCCTGAATTTTCGACATACACGTCAATGCAGATATTGCTTACGGACCCGGAAACGTCGGCAACGGGCTTCCATGAAAGCTGCACACGATTACTACAACCGGAAAAAAGTACATAAACAAAGACTGTCACAAAGGTTATGGTAGCAGGTATATTCTTCATGATTTAAATTACTACAACCCGGAAGACACTCCCTGTCCAAGGCTAAATTCATAATAAATTTAGAGATTACATTATACGAAAAAGCGTGGAAGTCTGTACCTGTTACCCGTTCCACGAATCGAGGCCTTCGCATTGCCCACTCTGTCAGAACGAGCAACGCAGAAGCCCACGCCGATATGTAATATCCACCACTTCCCCACACAAAAAAGAATGTGCCGAGAAGGATGTGCATATAACATACCCAATGAGCATCTACCGCTGCTTTGGATTTGACAGAGTTGAAAGTTGCGAAGTTCCGATTCGTCAAAACAAAGCGTCAAGTAAACGCTTATATCATATATGAACCCAAACACCGCTCCCGCAAAGCGGGATTTATCGGCGTAGGATTATGCAAAAATACACAATTTATCCAAACTTATATAAAAGGAGCAGTCTGATTAACATTAATTAATGCCATATCTTTAAAATGTTTGATGTACACTTCGCCTTAAATCTTAGTTTCATGCTATTCTTCAAAAGTTCATTAAAAGCGGCTGTTTGGTGGCAAAATGTCATTTAGAAAATATAAACAATAATTGTTGAAACAGACTTTTCAGGTGCACGTTTTGGTTGTCTGACACACCGTTTGATGCCTTTTATACCGCAAAAGGCATCTTTTTATGCTGCAAAAGGATACGTTTTACACCCTGGTTAGTGGCTTTTTGCCGGACTTTTCGGCGTATATAAAGCCAATTATTACGGTCTTTAAAACAACAAATAATGTATCCGCAGCCCATAAATACCGTCAAAAAAATGTTTAATTGCTGCATCCGATTGCACGGTTTACCGATAATGCTTGTAAAACGTTGTATGTCAACGTTCTACGGTTGCACACGAAAAGTGCCGTTATTTTCACGGATGGCAACGTTTTTTATTCTACGGCACGTATAATGTTAAAACGAAAATCAATGTGACACGTAATATTTTAATTTGCTTACAAAATAACATTAAGGCAACAGCAACTCCATGTTACATAGACACCTGAAAGGAAGCGCATGGCGGAATATCGGCAATGATTCCGGCAAGGGCCGGGCGTGGCAGAACGTGGAACAAGCGTGAAACAGGAAGTGACACAGTTGTGACGAAATGGCAGAATACAGACTTTCAACACCAACATCAGTCTTTCAGGCATAATTTTTGTAAGTCACGATACCGGCACGCCTTATAAAGGCTCAATCTGCAAAAAGTGTAAAAAACCAAAAACATATAACAATGCAAAAAGGTAATATAGGGGTAACGACGGAAAACATCTTCCCCGTCATCAAAAAATTCTTGTATTCAGACCATGAGATATTCCTCCGCGAAATGGTCAGCAATGCCATCGACGCAACGCAGAAACTGAAAACGCTGGCAGAGAAGGGAGAGTTCAAAGGTGAACTTGGCGACTTGACTGTGCACATAGCACTCGACGAAAAGAACAAAACGCTGACGATAAGCGACCGAGGTATCGGCATGACTGAAGAGGAGATAGACAAATACATCAACCAGATAGCTTTCTCAGGCGTAAATGACTTCCTTAACAAATACAAAGACAACGCCAACGCCATAATAGGCCATTTCGGACTGGGCTTTTACAGTGCCTTCATGGTGAGCGACAAGGTTGAAATCGTTACCAAAAGCTATCAGGACGGAGCTAAAGCCGTAAAATGGAGCTGCGACGGAAGCCCTGAATTTGAGATTGACGATGCAGAAAAGGCCGGCCGTGGCTCTGACATCATCCTGCATATTGCCGACGACTGCAAGGAGTTTCTTGAAAAGAGCCGCATCCAGGCGTTGCTAAACAAATATTGCAAATTCATGCCTGTGCCCGTGGCTTTCGGCAAAAAGACGGAATGGAAAGACGGGAAACAGGTGGATACGGCCGAGGACAATATCATCAACGACGTGGAGCCGTTGTGGACCAAGACCCCAAGCACGCTGAAAGACGAGGATTACAAGAATTTCTACCACGTGCTTTACCCGATGCAGGACGACCCTCTGTTCTGGATACACCTTAACGTTGACTATCCGTTCAACTTGACCGGAATACTGTATTTCCCACGGATAAAGTCAAATATCGACCTGCAACGCAATAAGATTCAGCTTTACTGCAACCAAGTGTTTGTTACGGATCAAGTGGAAGGCATCGTGCCCGACTTCCTCACACTGCTGCACGGAGTCATCGATTCGCCTGACATTCCGCTTAACGTGAGCCGCAGTTACCTGCAAAGCGACGGTGACGTAAAGAAAATTTCAACCTATATCACGAAGAAGGTGGCCGACAGACTCAACAGCATATTTAAGGAGAACCGCAAGGAATATGAAGAGAAATGGGACGACCTCAAGTTGTTCATCAACTACGGTATGCTGTCACAAGAAGACTTCTACGACCGCGCAAAGGACTTCACGCTGCTGAAAGACGTTGAAGGCAAGCATTTCACCCTTGACGAATACAAGACCTTAATCAAGGACAACCAGACCGACAAGGACGGACAGCTCATATATCTCTACGCTACGGACAAGGAGGAACAATACTCATACATCGAGGAGGCGAAGGACAAAGGATACAGCGTGCTCCTGCTTGACGGGCAACTTGACGTGCCGACGGTATCGATGTTCGAGCAGAAATTCGAGAAGAGCCGCTTCATGCGCGTCGACAGTGACATCATAGACCGCCTGATAGTAAAAGACGATGTAAAGAAGAGCGACCTTGACAGCGACCAAGCTGACAACCTGTCATCTGCATTCCGCTCACAAATGCCAAAAATCGAGAAGGCTGAATTTAGCGTGGAAGTGCAGGCTCTCGGCGAAAGCGCACAGCCGGTGATGATAACCCAGAGCGAATATATGCGCCGAATGAAAGACATCAGCCGCTTCCAAAGCGGTATGGGCTTCTATGCTCAGATGCCTGACAGCTACAGCCTTGTGCTCAACAGCGACCATCAGCTTATCAAAAACATACTTGATGACGAAAATGCAAAATGCAGCGAAGCGCTAAAACCTGTAGTAAGCGAAATCAAAGGGCAGCAGGCCCGCTTAGCGGCACTGCACCAGAGCCAGAGCAAAAAGAAGCCAGAGGAAGTGACGCAGGAGGAAAAAGACGACCTCGCCAACACTGAAAAGGCACTGGAAGAGCAACGCGAGAAGAAACGCCAGATAATAGCCGACTATGCGAAGGACAACAAAGTGGTGCACCAACTCATTGACCTTGCCCTGCTGCAAAACGGAATGCTGAAAGGCGCAGCGTTAAGTGAGTTTATCAAACGCTCGGTAACATTGATAAAATAAGTTAACTATACTCATTCGTTTGCAACCGGCGTGGGTGAAAGCGATAATCGCTTTCACCCACGTTTTTTGTGCCTTTCGGCCATAACGTACAAACACGCATTGCAAAAGGATACCTTTCATAATGCAAAAGGGCACAAACAAGAAAGCAAAAGGGCATCTCTTGCAGTGCAAAAGGACACCTTTTACATTGTGCACCGACAGACAGGGGCGCACGTACAGACAAAACATCCTCATTATTAGGTATTTTACAAGAGAGCCGACATTAAGTCGGCTTTTTTTGTTACTTTTGCATTACCTAAAAGAAAAAGGACAAGAAATGAGACTTTCAGAACTGAAGACAGGGGAAAAAGGCGTCATCGTGAAAGTGCTCGGACACGGCGGTTTCCGCAAACGCATTGTGGAGATGGGCTTTATCCGCGGCAAAATAGTAACCGTATTGCTCAACGCACCGCTGCAAGACCCCGTGAAGTACAAGATAATGGGATATGAAATATCATTGCGCCACTCTGAGGCAGCGATGATAGAAATAATGTCGGCAGGCGAGGCACGCCGCCTTGAAGACGAAGAAGCCGAAAAGTTAGGACTGGCGGAAGTGTCGGAAAAAGACAGCGACGACGAATACCGCATGACTGACGAGCAACTGCACAAGGCGGCGATGAAAAAAAGCCGGACGATAAACGTGGCCCTCGTCGGCAATCCCAACTGTGGCAAGACTTCGTTGTTCAATTTCGCTTCAGGCGCTCACGAGCGCGTAGGCAACTATTCAGGCGTAACCGTTGACGCAAAAGAAGGCAAGGCTGAATACGGCGGTTACAAATTCAATCTTGTAGACCTGCCCGGCACTTACTCGCTGTCGGCATACAGTCCTGAAGAGCTGTACGTCCGCAAACAGATTATTGAAAACACGCCCGACGTGATAATAAACGTCATCGACGCGAGCAACCTTGAGCGTAACCTTTATCTCACCACGCAGCTTGTTGACATGAATCTCAAGATCGTGGGTGCGCTAAATATGTTTGACGAATTTGAATCGCGTGGCGACAAACTTGATTACGACAAGTTAGGCGAACTGTTCGGTATCCCGCTCGTTCCGACGGTATTCAAGAACGGACGCGGCGTCGATGACTTGTTCAATATGGTAATCAATGTCTACGAAGGAGAAAACGCACAAGGCAAGAGCCCGCTTAGACACGTACACCTGAACCACGGCAAGTACATAGAGCAGGCAATCAGCGAGATAAAGACGGAAATCCAGAAAGACGAACAGATAAGATACAAGTATTCTACGCGCTTCTTGTCAATCAAACTTCTTGAAAAAGACTCGAAAGTTGAGGACTTTGTCAAGACCTTGCCCAACGGCGGAGAAATAATCGCCATACGCGACAAGGCCGCCGACTACATCATGATGGAAACAAAAGAAGACAGCGAGACGGCCATCATGAACGCAAAATACGGCATCATACACGGGGCTTTGCAAGAAGTCGGATGCGAAGAGGGTTCACACACAGACACTTACCAGACTACACACCTTCTCGACGCCTTAGTAACGAACAAGTACATCGGTTTCCCGTTGTTTATCCTCTTCCTTTATATAATGTTCGAGGTTACGTTCACGCTCGGACAATACCCTATGGACTGGATTGACGCCGGCGTAGGAGCATTGTGTGATTTCGTAAAATCATCCATGCCCGACGGCCCGCTTAAAGACATGATTGCCGACGGAGCCATAGCCGGCGTCGGCGCAGTAATAGTGTTCCTGCCGCAGATTCTTATTTTGTATGCTTTCATCTCGTTCATGGAAGATTCGGGGTATATGGCGCGCGCGGCCTTCATTATGGACAAGCTGATGCACAAAATGGGATTACACGGCAAATCATTCATACCGCTGATAATGGGCTTCGGATGCAACGTTCCCGCAATCATGGCAACACGCACAATAGAAAGCCGCCGCAGCCGGCTTATCACAATACTCGTCTTACCGTTGATGAGCTGCAGCGCGCGTCTGCCGATTTACATCATGATAACAGGCACGTTCTTCGCCGTAAAATACCAATCGCTTGTGATGATTTCCCTCTACGCCATAGGTATCATCATGGCCGTGCTGATGAGCCGTCTGTTCAGCAGATGGCTCGTCAAGGGCGACGATACCCCGTTTGTGATGGAGCTGCCCCCCTACCGTTTCCCTACCGGCAAGGCAATAGCGCGCCACACGTGGGAAAAAGGCAAACAATACCTCAAGAAAATGGGAGGCATCATTCTCGTGGCAAGCATAATTGTCTGGGCTTTAGGCTATTTCCCGCACAACGAACAGCTTGACAGACAGGCTCAGCAAGAACAAAGCTACATAGGACGCATAGGCAAAGCCATTGAACCGGTGTTCCGTCCGCAGGGCTTTGACTGGAAACTTGACGTCAGTCTCATTGCCGGTGTAGGAGCAAAGGAAATTGTAGCGTCAACAATGGGAGTGCTTTATGCCGACGATGAGACCGTTGCTGACGACACTGCAGACAACACACGCAAATACGAAATATTAAGGCAGAAGATGACAGCCGACGGCGTAACGCCGCTCATAGCATTCTCTTACCTGTTGTTTGTACTGATTTACTTCCCGTGCATAGCCACAATCGCCGCCATCAAGAGTGAGACCGGCAGCTGGCGTTGGGCGGCGTTTGCCGCCTGCTACACCACTGTGCTGGCATGGATAGTGTCGGCCTGCGTTTACCAGATAGGCAGTTTACTACTGTGACACAAATGAAAACCAATAATAAAGGTGGCCTTTTATCGTTTATGGAAAGGCCACCTTTTATAAATATAGCAATGTTTCCGCTAAAAACGCTGTCTGACAAATTGTCAAAAATGTGCGTTTCCGTAAAAATAATAACACCAATAAGTACCGCCGAACATATCCCTGACATAGGCCTCGCGTTCTGTCTTGTCCTTGTATTTACGCCCAAGGCTTTGGAAATCGGCATAATCGGCGTCCATTACCTCATCATGATAAACTACCGACGGATTGGAACGAAGATGTGTGTAGAGCGTCAAAGCCTCCTTGTAATGCTTTGGCAACGACGGTGAAGACACGTCGTATCTACGCATTACAGCCTTGACAAAACTGTCTAAATCTTTGTCGAGCAAATATCCGCAAAGCACATAATCCGCAGCAGGCTTCATCGCGAGACCGTTGGTTTCAATGTAGCGCAAATATTCCATAGGTGTCATGTTTCCTTTCTTACGGATGCTCAACGCCTTGAAAATCTGCCTTTCAGGATAAAACAGGCAACGCACATCCTTTCCGTCGGGCAACAATGCAGAGGAACCACCCACAAGAGAATACTCAAAAAGCCGCTCACCCAACTGCTTGCTGCGTGACAAAGCATAAACCCGCAACATCGTAAGGCTTGCATCGGCATCATCAGACTTTTCACCTACCCGCAATGCACCTCCGTAATCGCCTGAAGTCAGCAAACGTTCCACCCGAAGACGGTAATGGAACACTCTGTCACTGTTACCGCACAGACACACTACAATGAACATCAACGCCATTAGCGACAAATTCTTCCAGAAAATACCGACAATAGTACTATCCGTACCAATAAACGCCCTGCCCGACTTTACCTTCAAAACCAACGCGGCACACACATAAAAGACAATCAACAACGGCGCAAGCCAAAGCCAGACACTGCAGAAAGGGGAGACAGCAAAACCACTGTCAACACCCGTCAGCACGACAAGCAACAGCAATGACGGGAAATAAGTAAGCGCATACAGTGCGCCGTCGAAGCCTCCGAGCTTTTTAGCACCGATATGTACAAGGTAAAGGACGACGGTTATGACAACCGCGCCAACGGCCTTATCATAATGAGTTGAGCCGCCAGACAGGACGTGCTGCAACATGAACAAAAGTTCCGCCTGGAAGAAATACAGATATATGAAAACAAACAAAATGAAAACAATAGCACACGCCGAACGGAGCAGTGTGCTATTGTTTGCTTGATGAAAATTTGTCATATCAGTTCTTCTTTAACACTACGGCCGAACGTGCCGGTATGTACAATTTCAGCCATTCCTTATGGTCTTTCACATACATAGGGTCATAGTTGGTGACGTGGGTCATCGTGTCGTCAGCAAGTCCGTTGCCTCCAAACGCCTTGGCGTCAGTATTCAGCACAACGTCGTATGAACCTGTAGGCACAAGGAAGCCGTAATCGGTAAACGAACGGTTAGGGCTGAAGTTGAACACGAATATCAAGTCGCCACGCATAAAGGCAAGCACTTGGTCGCCGTCGTTGTGCCAAATTTCCTGCACCTGTGTGTTTTGGAAATTGCGCACACTCTTTATCACCCTTAGCATCTCTCGGTCGAAGTCGCCGAGATAGTGGTAACACAAATCATGATTGTCAACAAGGTTCCACTGACGGCGTGCATACTTATAGCTCCAGCCGTTGCCTTCGCGTGGGAAATCTATCCATTCCGGATGTCCGAACTCGTTGCCCATGAAGTTGAGATAACCGCCATTGATGGCCGCAGCCGTAACAAGGCGTATCATCTTGTGCAGGGCTATGCCGCGATGCACGGTGTCGTTCTCGTCACCTTTCTTGAAATGCCAGTACATATCGGCGTCGATAAGACGGAAAATGATGGTCTTGTCGCCCACCAAAGCCTGGTCGTGACTTTCGCAGTAGCTTATGGTTTTCTCGTCAGGACGGCGGTTTTTTACCTCCCAGAATATGCTGCTCGGCTTCCAGTCCTCATCGCGCTTTTCCTTTATCGTCTTAATCCAATAGTCAGGGATATTCATTGCCATGCGGTAATCAAAGCCGAAACCTCCGTCCTCGAACTTGGCCGCAAGCCCCGGCATTCCGCTTACTTCCTCGGCTATGGTGATGGCATCGGGGTTGATTTCATGTATCATCTTGTTGGCAAGGGTAAGATAACAAATGGCGTTGTCGTCCTCGTGTCCGTTGAAGTAATCGCCATAGTTGCAGAACGCCTCGCCAAGACCGTGACTGTAATACAGCATTGAGGTGACACCATCGAAGCGGAAACCGTCAAAATGGTATTCCTCAAGCCAATACTTGCAGTTGCTGAGTAAAAAGTGTATCACGTCGTCCTTGCCATAATCGAAGCAAAGACTGTCCCAAGCGGGATGCTCATGCTTGTCGCCGGGATAGAAATATTGGTTTGGGTCACCGGCAAGGTTGCCCAGTCCCTCCACCTCATTCTTCACGGCATGGCTGTGAACGATGTCCATAATCACTGCCACACCGTTTTTATGGGCCTCGTCTATCAGGGCTTTCAGCTCCTCCGGCGTACCGAAACGGCTTGACGGGGCGAAGAAACTGCTTACGTGGTAGCCGAATGATCCATAGTAAGGGTGTTCCTGTATGGCCATAACCTGTATGCAGTTATAGCCGTCGGCAATGACGCGGGGCAACACGTTATCCTTAAACTCAGTGTATGTGCCCACCTTCTCGGCGTCCTGAGCCATGCCCACGTGGCACTCATATATGAGCAACGGGTTCTTTGAAGGTTTAAACTTTTTCTTCTTCCAGACGTAAGGCTGCTCCGGGTTCCACACCTGTGCGGAGAAAATCTTGGTGGCATCGTCTTGCACGACACGCTGCGCCCAGGCCGGTATCCTCTCGCCGCTGCCGCCTTCCCAATAGACGTGCATCTTGTAAAGGTCGCCGTGCTTAATGCCTTTTTCTGATATTTTCAGTTCCCAGTTGTCCGTACCTTCTATCCTCTTTGCCTTATACCTGTCAAGTTCCTGCCAATTACTGAAATCACCGACAAGGTAGATAGCCGTAGCGTTAGGTGCCCACTCCCTGAACACCCATCCGCGCGACAACTTGTGCAGGCCGTAATAATCATAACCGCTTGCAAAACTTGCCAGCGTCTCCTTGCCGTTCTTTGTCAGTTGGTTGATTTTCCACACGGCGTGTTCGTGGCGTCCCCTGATAGCATCCTCGTAAGGGGCGAGATAACCGTCGTTGGCCACTAAGCCTATATGCTTCGGCCCGGCTGACGTCTCGGCCTTCGGCTTCGTTGATTTGGTCTTTTTTGTCACCATATCTTGAGTTTTAAATTAAACGTCAAGCCAACACCTTGAATATAGCCTTCTTTATCTCAGATGCGTCAGTGATGCAGGGCGCGTGGCCGTCTTGGGGGAAGAATATTGCGAACTCGCCGGGCTTGCAAGTTACGTAAGTGTCGGCTGCGCCCTCGTATTTCGTGATGTCTTTCTCTTCGTTGTAATCAGCCTGTGGCAGTCTGCACAGCGGTGTGTATCCGTAAGTTTCAGGCGCGCTGAGCGGTATTTGTATGTCTATCATCTTCTTGTGTGTCTCAAGCAAGGCTGTCTCTTTCGTCTTGCCCTTGGCCACTTGGATGTTGACAAACAGGTCGGCACCCTTTATCTGGTGCTTTCCGGCTTCAAGGCTGTTCAGGTCGTTAACTTTAATAAACTCTGCCACTTCCTTAAACAAAGGGTTAAGCGATACGTATTTCTCCAAGTTGTCAAGTGTGTCTATTACCATAACATTAAAATTTAAAAGATTATTATTGAACTCTGTTGCCTAAAATATACATTCCTTGTGAGACGATGTTGCCGTTACTGTCTTTTTCTATATATTTGCCATCGCGCAAATCGTCCTTGTACGTGCCTTCAAAGCGGCGGCCGTCTTTGTCCACTTCCAATGCTTTGCCGTTCCTTTTCCCGTCACGGTAAATGCCTCTGAATTTGGCGCCGTCGGCATAATGGATTATCACCTCGCCGTTGAACACGCCATCCTTAAATTCGCCTTCGTACACGTCACCGTTCTTCTTAGTCAGTTTTCCGTGGCCGTTCTGCTTGTCGGCCTTCCAATATCCGTTGTACACATCGCCATTCTTCCACTGCAACACGCCGTGGCCGTCCTTGTCGCCGTTGGTGAAATGCCCCGTGTAGCGGTCGCCGTTGGCAAACGTGAAGATACCTTCGCCTGTACGCTTGCCCCGCACGTAATCGCCCTCGTAGACGTCGCCGTTCTGGAACTTGTAAATGCCCTTGCCGTTCTGCACGTCTTCAAGCCATTCGCCTGTGTACACATCGCCATCGGCATACTTGTTAATGCCGTATCCCGAACGCAGGTTGTTGTTCCATTCGCCGTCGTATGTGGTGCCGTCGCCCCAGTCAAAGAAGCCCTTGCCCCATTTCTTGTCGTCCTTCCATTCGCCGTCGTAATAGGCTCCGCCGCTATACGTGTACTTCCCGTTGCCGTTGCGCTTGTCCTGGAACCAGTCGCCGTCGTACTTGTCGCCGTTATAGTAATACATCACCCCGTGCCCCTGCTGGTAATCACGAAACCACAGGCCTACGTACTTGTTGTTGTTCATAAAGTAATATGTGCCACGGCCGTGCTGCTGGTCCTGAAACCACTCGCCGTCATATTTCTCACCGTCTGAAAAAGTGTAAACGCCATAACCCTGACGTTTACCTTTTACGTATGAGCCTTCATACGTGTCACCGTTCTTGTAGACAGTCTTTCCCTTGCCGTTGGGCCTGCCTGAAACCATCTCGCCTTGGTACATACCGCCGTCCTTCGTCTCGCACGAACCCAGCGTTATCTTCTGGGCGGCGGCGGCCAACGGCAAAGCAAGCATAAATGAGAGTAATATATATTTATTCACGAGTGTCTTTTTAAATTTATCACCAAAAGTAATATATTTTCATCAAACGGCAAAAATATTTGATAAAAATCAAACTGCAATTCTGATTTATTGGGAAATATTCATATCTGTAAATATGCACCGTCCACTACCCGCCCCTTTTTCCCGCCTGCTCGACCGAAAGCAAGGCTTAGATTACAGAATATCGCATTTCCCGTTATATCTGTGACAAAACGTCAATCGGACAACGTCAACAAAATCCATCGAAATAGAGTCTTGCAATGGCGTAAACAGCAGTTTTATCTGTGGTTTACGCCCTTTGGCACAGCCGTTTGTGCCCTTTCATGGTGCAAAAGGGCACAAACGACAAGTCCGTTTACCGCCATTGACACCGTTAAATGGTATCGTCAATGATGAGAAAGGCCGCTTTTGCTGCCGGAAAAAGCCGCCACTGATTGCACAAAGCGGCAGGATTTCACGTATAAACGTGTAATTCAAGATGTTACGTTTGCACACGATTTTTAACGTTATTCTACTGACGTATAGATTTTCATGTGGCTACTGCGTTTTAAATGTTAAACAAGAAATCAGTATGTAAGCATTCACTTGATTTCTTTTTACATTCTGCACATTCTTGATTTACATTGCAACTCGTTTGCCGAATACTTACCCGCCAAAAAATCATGCAGGATGAACTTGCTGAAGCATTTGTCAGACTGAAGTGGCAAATAACGATAATCTGCCTCAAAAAAATTGAATAAAAACTCGTTTCTCACCGTTTTATTTTGCACTTCACCTGATTTGCATTACCTTTGTAAAAACATAAAAAAACATAGCTTATGAACTTTGCAGGCATCATACCGGCAAGATACGCCTCAACGCGCTTCCCCGGCAAACCGTTGGCAATCTTGGGCGGGAAGCCCATGATACAAAGAGTTTACGAACAAGTGGCAAAAGTCTTGGACGATGTATATGTGGCTACCGACGACGACCGTATTTTCAACGCCGTAACAGAGTTCGGCGGCAAGGTCGTGATGACATCGCCTGACCATAAAAGCGGCACTGACAGGATAGAAGAGGCGGCCAGCAAGATAGGTAAAGACTTTGACGTGGTTATCAACATCCAAGGCGACGAACCGTTCATACACGAGTCGCAGATACGCACTGTGTGCGAATGTTTCGACGACCCGCAGACAATGATTGCAACGCTGGGGCGCCCTTTTACCGAAAACGACACACTGGCGGATCTTGAAAACCCCAACTCGCCGAAACTCGTATGCGACAACAACGGCTTCGCCATGTATTTCAGCAGAAGCGTAATACCCTATATCAGGAACGCCGAAAAGCAGGCCTGGCTCGGCAAATTCAACTACCTGAAACACATAGGACTATACGCTTACAGGCGCAATGTGCTGGCAGAGATAACAAAACTGCCGCAATCGAGCCTCGAAATAGCCGAAAGCCTCGAACAGCTGAGATGGCTGCAAAACGGATATAAGATAAAGGTGGGCGTAACAAAGGTTGAAACCATCGGCATAGACACGCCGGCCGACCTGGAAAAGGCTGAAGCCTTCTTAGCCCAAAGGCGATAACACAACCAGACAACATGACCGAGAACAAGGAACTGATACTGGCACTTGGGAGCAACTGCGACCAAGAGGCGTGTATGTCTGAAGCCATTTCAAGGCTGAAAGATATGTTCGGCGACGACATCGTGTTCAGCGAACGGATGTGGACTGTTCCCGTGGGAATAGCCTCCGGGAACTTCCTCAACTGCCTTGTGTTCACACACACGGCACACAACCTGGCCAATATCACCAAGGCCATGAAGCACATAGAAAAACTGTGCGGCAACAGGAAGCGGGCACGGACTAACAACATAGTGAAAATGGACATCGACATCCTGAAATACGGTGAACAGGTGTTGCACGAAAACGACTGGACACGTGACTATGTTAAACAGCTGATGAAGGCATGCCCTTTCTGAATGGTTGGGTGAATGAGGGCATTCTTTAAAAGTATTCCAGATAAATGAAAAAAGCATCATACCTGCTCGCCTTAATCCTTGCAAGCGTATGCCTGCCAAGCGTTAAAGGCCAAGACTTCGACACGTATTTCACGGACATGACGCTGCGTATGGATTATGTCTTTTCGGGCAACAAGTTGCGGCAAGACATCAGCCTGGCAGACATCTGCTCAATACCCCGCTGGTACGGCAAACGGCAACGGCTCGCCGAAACCCCGGTGGAAGGCAACGGACAGATAACTGTCAGGAAGCATGGCACGGACACCGTGATATACAAAAACTCTTTCTCTACACTGTTCCAAGAATGGCTGACTTATGACTCCGCCGCAGGACCGGGAAAGGCCTTTGAGAACGTGTTTCTGATACCGATGCCCAAAGACACCGTTGACGTAACTGTGGAACTGCGCAACAGCCGGAGAGAGGTTACGTCGTCATACACACATACAGTGACACCTACCGACATCCTGATACGCCGCACCGGAGAAAGGAATGTCACACCGTACACTACGCTGCAACAAGCCGCCGACACCACAAAGTGCATACACATAGCTTTCGTAGCCGAAGGATACACCGAAAGCGAAATGACGACATTCGTCAACGATGCAAGGGAAGCAATGGAAGCCATCTTCGCCCACGAGCCGTTCAAATCGTCAAGGGATAAATTTAACATCATCGCCGTAAAGTCCGCCTCGAACGAAAGCGGCACAAGCGAACCGTCAAAAGGCGTTTGGAAAGACACCGCGCTGGGCTCGCATTTCGACACTTTTTATTCAGACCGGTACCTCACGACGCTTAACCTATACACACTGCATGACAAACTGGCCGGAACGCCTTACGAACACATCGTCATACTGGTGAACACCGATAAATACGGCGGCGGGGGAATACTTAACTCTTACGTGTTGTCGATGACTCACAACGAGCAGTTTAAACCCGTGGTAGTGCATGAATTCGGCCACAGCTTCGGAGGACTTGCCGACGAGTACGCCTACGAGTTTGAACAACTGCCGATGTATCCTCTCGACGTAGAACCGTGGGAGCCTAACATCACTACACTGCAAGACTTTCACGGTAAATGGGAAGACCTGATAACGCCCGGCACGGCTGTGCCAACACCTGAAAGCGACAACCCGGACACGGTGAAATCAAAAGTGGGACTGTTCGAGGGAGCGGGATACAGTCTGAAAGGCGTGTACCGAGGCACACAGGACTGTAGGATGAGGACAAATGACAACCCGGAGTTTTGTCCCGTCTGCCGCAGAGCCTTGCAACACCTCATTGATTTTTACACAAAGTGAAACGCCTGATACATTTAATCATCATTGTATGCACAGTGTTCACCACGGCGGCGGCACAGAGCGGCGGAATGTCTGACACGCGCAAACTGGGCATGGCTCTTGACTATTTCGCAGGAGGCAAATACCACGAAGCGTTGATAATGTTCATGAAATTGGACAAAAAATACAAGCTGAACCCACGCTTCAAGGCTTACATCGGCATCTGCCATTACCACGAATGGGAATACGAGGAGGCGTGCAGATATTTGGACGAGGCTATACCGGAACTTGACGTTTATTCGCCAAACGAACGCAGCGTGTATTACAACGCTGCCGCCGAAAGCCACTTCGAGCTTAACCGGTATGACAAAGCCATTCCACTATACGAAAAATTTATACTCGTTTGCCGCCCAAACGAAAAAGGAGACGCCCTGTTCCGCCTCGGTTTTTGTTATATGTTCAAAGAAGATTGGGACAAGGCGGCGGAATATTTCAAGTCCGCCTTGGCTTATTATACCCGATTCCCAAGGAAAGACAGGGCGTCACGCATAAGCCAACTTGGAAACATGATAAAAGGTTGCGAAGAGCAAATGTGATAATTTCTCACGCTTATCAAATGACTGTCAAAGATTAATTACATCATAATGTGTTTTATTATTAGCGCAAAACTGTCAGGACTTTGGGATTAACAGAAAAACAAATGAGGGTGTATCAAAATTCAGGTACACCCTCTTTTCATATCCAGTTGTGCCGAAAGTCTTTAAGCATTTAATGT
>CALUGX010000130.1 GCA_944320285.1 uncultured Prevotella sp. | reverse complement strand
GAGTTGCTGATAAGAAGTTCTTCTTATTCCGTATTGCAAAACTATATGCATATCCCCACTAAAAATCTACTGAACCGAAATGGCACCTTTTAGAAAGCGAAAAGCCATATCTTATAGGCTGAAAGGACACTGTTTGAAAGTGTAACTGTAGCAGTCCACTCAAAATAATTCCGCCAATGGGTAAATGAAAAAATATAAAGTTACGTCCATCTTGCAACATCTTTAATGGCATTTTATTTGCAAACGTAAAGACGGATATGCAAATAGAATATAACTGAAAAAGTAACCATGATGCAAATGGGCACATATCAAAATACGAGATGTGGCATACACGCTGCAAGAATAGATCTTTCGTAACGCAATAAGCCACATTTTGCATTTCACTTGGAAATTTCCCAAAATGCAACGGCAGAGGCTGCCGCAACATTGAGAGAATCTACACCGTGGTGCATTGGTATGCGCACTGTATAGTCGGCGCGGGCAATAGTGTCTTGCGGCAGACCGTATCCCTCGTTTCCCATTATTATGGCGAGGCGAGGCTCTGCGGCGAGAGCCGGAGTTTCTATGCTGACAGACTTGTTTGTCAAGGCCAAAGCCGCAGTTTTGAAACCAAGTGGTTTAAGATCTTGAATAGGGTCGTCTATCCACGCCCAAGGCACAAGGAACACCGCTCCCATAGACACGCGGACGGCACGGCGGCAAAGCGGGTCGCAAGTGTTGCGGGTTAACAACACGGCATCGATGCCAAGTGCGGCGGCCGAGCGGAAAATTGCACCGACATTAGTAGCCTCAACTACGTTATCTATTACGGTTACGCGCCGCACGTCCGAACAAACATCGGTCAAACTACGTTCCTTCGGCCTACGCATTGCACAAAGTACACCACGTGTCAGAGTATAGCCTGTCATCGCAGCCAATACGTCACGCTCGCCGGTGTAAACGGTTATGTTGCCAAGACGGTTTATTATACCTGCGGCATCACCGGTTATGTGGCGTCGTTCACAGAGCAATGACAACGGCTCATAGCCTGCATTGAGAGCCACACTGATTACTTTCGGACTTTCAGCTATGAAAACGCCGCCGTCTGTGATGTGTCCGGAGCGCAGTTGGGCTTCGGTGAGCGAGTGGTAAGGTTCGGTGCCGGGATGGTTGAGTGATGTTATTTCGATTAATCGCATATTTAAGATGAATGCCAGCAATTAAAACTATTATTGTTAACCACTTACATATTATAACTCTTTCAATCCATGAAAAGTAATACTTAGTTAGCTTCCGAAATACTCTTCAAGTTCATTGCGTGCACAGCCGCCGTGGTTAGACAAATCCTTGATTATCCGCCCGCTCTCAAGTAAGGCGATACGTTCTGATATGTCTATTGTGTGGGCGAGGTTATGGCTGCTCACAATAACAGTGGCACCACTTTGTGTATTGTAGTCTTTTAGTATGTGTTTCAGGCTGTTCTGGCTTGATGGATCGAGAAAATTAAACGGCTCATCGAGAATAAGCAGTTGCGGGTGGTTTATTAGTGCTGAGATGATACCCACTTTCTGTTTATTGCCGGCAGACAAATTGCGTATCAGTTTTTTTTGCCCCAACACCTCGCCGTTCATGAACGCAGCGAAAGCCGCCACACGCCTGTCGGTCTCGTTTTCAGTTAAGCCATTTACTTTACCTATAAATCTGAAATACTCTTCGGGCGTAAGAAAGTCTATCAGGAAACCTTCATCTATGTATGCCCCGGTCTTGCCTTTCCAGTTTTCAGACAGTGCCGGGTTTATCTCTACGGTTGTGTCATTGTCGGCTGTTAACATTGTCACTTGCCCATCGTCAGCCTTTATTAGATCGAGCATCAGGCGAAACAGAGTGGTCTTGCCTGCCCCGTTGTTGCCAACAAGGCCGAGAATGTCACCACTGTTTACAGTGAAATTAGTTATGTCAACGGCGGTTTTGTCACCGAACGTTTTTTTTAGGTTGGTGATTTTTATCTGCATATCTGAATTGGAATATTTTTAATATGACATATAAACAAAAAATTAAGAGCTAAGATTAAGAATTCCGCCAAATGCCGTTTCTTAATTCTTAACTCTTAATTCTTACTAATTAATTACACAAGTCCCCTGCCGTGGCAGTTTTTGAACTTCTTTCCGCTACCGCAAGGACATGGATCGTTGCGACCCGGCATCTTATCTTTGCGGATGGGTTGCCGCCTTGCCTCAGCGTTCTGGCGCGTATCCTGGCTGGCAGCAGCCTTTTGTGCTGGATCGGTAAGGTCGTCCTTTTGCTCGTTGTAGAGCTGGCTGCGCTGTTCGGGAGCAGCCTCACGCACTTCTTCACGCTGTATTTCGGGGATTTGCCCACGCATCAGGATACTTACAATGCGGTTATTCATCTGATTAACCATATCGTCAAACAGTTTCACGCTCTCTAACTTGAAGATTACCAACGGGTCTTTCTGCTCGTAAGACGCATTCTGTACGCTGTGCTTCAGCTCATCCAATGCGCGCAAATTCTCCTTCCAACAGTCATCTATGATGTGTAAAAGGATGGTTTTCTCAAACTGCTTAACGACACTCTTGCATTCCGTATCATACGCTTCTTTTAAATTGCATGGTATGTTGTATATACGTTTACCGTCAGTCAATGGCACCATTATGCGCTCGTAACGGTCGCCCTGGTTCTCATAGACATCCTTGATAACCGGCCAAGCCACGGACTGTATACGGTCTGTCTTGCGTTTGAAAGCAGCCATTGCTATTTGGAAAGATTTTTCAGCGAGGTTGTCGTGGCTCTCATTTGTAAATTCTTCAAACGTGAACGGACATTCCATTGCAAGAATTTTGAGGAACTCGTCTTTGCAACCCTCATAATCATTCTTGTCGATGATTTCTACCACACGGTCCCAGATGATGTTGGTTATGTCCATGCCTATGCGCTCTCCCATGAGGGCGTGACGGCGTTTCTCGTACACTACGGTACGCTGTTTGTTCATAACATCATCATATTCAAGCAGACGTTTACGTATGCCGAAGTTGTTTTCTTCAACTTTCTTTTGTGCACGCTCGATGTTCTTCGTAATCATCGGGCTTTCAATACGCTCACCGTCCTTGAAACCGAGACGGTCCATGACACGTGCTATACGTTCACTTGCAAACAAACGCATCAGCTTGTCTTCAAGGCTCACATAGAATACAGAACTACCGGGATCGCCTTGTCGTCCTGCACGTCCGCGCAACTGACGGTCCACGCGGCGGCTCTCATGGCGTTCGGTACCGATAATAGCAAGTCCGCCGGCGGCCTTTACTTCAGGTGACAACTTGATGTCAGTACCACGTCCCGCCATATTCGTGGCTATGGTGACAGCTCCAAGCAGACGTTCTTCGGTGTGTGTGGTGCCGTCGGCATCTGTTATGGTAATTTTACCTAAAGTGCTTTGTCCGGCTTCAGCCACGATGTTTGCCTCCTTTTGGTGGAGCTTTGCATTCAATACATTATGAGGTATATGGCGCATCTGGAGCATCTTGCTTAACAGCTCTGATATTTCCACAGATGTAGTTCCGACAAGACAAGGACGGCCAGAGTTGCGCATCTCAACTATTTCGTCGATTACAGCGTTATATTTTTCACGTGCGGTTTTATACACGCGGTCGTCCATATCCTTGCGTATTACAGGCTTGTTTGTCGGTATCTCAACAACATCGAGCTTATAAATGTCCCAAAACTCACCAGCCTCTGTTATCGCCGTACCCGTCATACCAGACAATTTGTGGTACATACGGAAATAATTTTGCAATGTGATTGTTGCGAATGTCTGTGTAGCCTCCTTCACTTTGACGTGTTCTTTGGCCTCAATCGCCTGATGTAAACCGTCACTCCACTGACGGCCTTCCATAATACGACCCGTCTGCTCGTCTACGATTTTCACCTCGCCGTCCATCACGACGTACTCATCATCTTTATTGAACATCGTGTAAGCCTTAAGCAATTGTTGCAGGGTGTGCACCCTTTCGCTCTGCACGGCATAATGATTGAGTAGATTGTCCTTCTTGTCAAGGCGTTGCTGATCGTCAAGGTCTTTCTCGTTTTCAAGCTCGGATAGTTGCGAAGTAATGTCTGGAAGAACGAAGAGTTCTTTGTCATTCACCTGTTTAGCCAACCAATCTGTACCCTTGTCAGTTAGGTCAACAGAGTTAAGTTTCTCGTCAACGACAAAATAAAGCGGCTCGACAGCCTCCGGCATTCGGCGGTTGTTGTTCTCCATATAAAACTCTTCGGTTTTGAGCATTCCTGCCTTAATGCCTTCCTCTGACAAGTATTTGATAAGCGGCTTATTCTTAGGCAGGGCCTTGTGTGAACGATAAAGACACAAGAAACCTTCTTCCTGTAACTTTTGGTCATTCTTTTCACGCCCTTCGGTTATTTTCTGCTTCGCATCAGCGAGGTATTGCGTAGCCAATTTGCGTTGTACTTCCACCAAGCGTTCCACCAACGGCTGGTATTCCTCGAACATCTGATCATCGCCGTTGGGAACAGGTCCTGATATAATAAGAGGTGTGCGGGCGTCATCTATGAGCACAGAGTCAACCTCATCGACGATAGCGTAATTGTGCTTACGCTGCACAAGATCGGCCGGAGATATGGCCATATTATCACGCAGATAGTCAAAGCCAAACTCATTGTTCGTGCCGAAGGTTATGTCTGCCTGGTAAGCCTTGCGTCTTTGTGGAGTATTAGGACGGTGCTTGTCAATGCAGTCAACAGACAAACCGTTGAACTCATAGAGTGGGCCCATCCATTCAGAGTCACGCTTTGCAAGATAATCATTGACGGTGACAACGTGCACGCCGTTACCTGTTAACGCATTGAGAAATACAGGAAGGGTAGCTACGAGCGTCTTACCCTCACCGGTTGCCATCTCGGCGATTTTACCCTGATGGAGCACAACACCGCCAAACAACTGCACATCATAATGCACCATGTCCCACTTCATGTCGTTACCGCCGGCAATCCAGTGGTTACTGTATATCGCCTTATCGCCTTCTATGCGCACAAAATCTTTAGCAGTGGCGAGCTCACGGTCGAAATCGTTTGCTGTAACGACAACTTCGTCGTTCTCGGCAAAACGGCGTGCTGTGTCTTTCATTATGCTAAAAGCCGTGGGCAACACTTCGTTCAACGCCTTTTCATACAAGTCGAGAACTTCCTTTTCGAGTTTGTCTATCTGGTTGAATATCGTTTCACGCTCATCTATCGGCGTGTCCTCAATTTTAGCCTTAAGCTCCTCAATCTGCTTTTTCTGTACGGCAGCCGAGTCCTGCACATATTTCTGTATTTCCTTGGTTTTGGCGCGCAACTCGTCGTTGCTCAGTGCCTTAATCTTGGGATATTCGGCCTTAACCTGCTCTACCACAGGCTGTATCAGCTTCATGTCCCTTGTCGACTTGTCGCCGAAAAGCGACTTCAAAAAACTATTTAAACCCATTTTATGTTTACGTTTTCTTCTGTTGTTGTGATAAATGTGTGCAAAAATAATCAATTTATCCATTAAATTCGCACAGTTAGTGAAATTTTACGGTGAGCGGAACCGCATTTTAATTCAGCGGCGGTGCGGAGCAGGCGTTCGGAGCCCTTATACGTATGGATTTCGCTATTGTAGGCGCAATCCTGTCTATCGTCACGGGCTCGGCGTTCTCTTCCGCCGTGACACCGGTACCGTAGAATATCAACGGGAACGGCATCGCGCTCTCTTTCGATGTATATTGTTGGAAATTCTCCTCATTGAGCAGTTTCCATCCAGGTGACACTTCAACCACGAGATCACCACAGTTGTCGGGGAAGAACCAATTACGCAGCCTCAAACTGCCTCCGTCGCCCGATAGCAGCAGATTCTTGCTGGTGAACACGTTGCTCACGCCTGACAACTGCATTATGAACGTCTGCGCACGGCTCAACAACTCGCTTGTATTTATGCGCTTCTGCTCTATTTTCTTGATGTTAAGGAATATCTGGTTGTAGAAACAACTTTCGACATACTTGTCCTGCCCGTAAATTGCGCCAAGGTACATATTCAGCAGGTTCGCAGTGCGATTCATGTAAAACGTGCCATTCGGTATGCGGTATTTGGCATAATCCACATCCTTTTCGTTGCAATAGCCTGTGCTCGTAACCACGAACAACACATTATTTTTACCGACCCTGTCCTCTATGCCTGTGATAAGCCTTTCAAGCTCTTTATCAAGCTGGATGTACTTATATTGCAGCAACTGTTTGTTAAGCACGTCCTTGTCTATAGGTACTTTAGCATCATAAGCCAGTGACAGCATATCTGTAACATTGTCACGGCCCATACCTGTCGACATCACACATTGCAACGCTATTCCCGTGACGCCAGTGTTGACATTGTCGGCCGTAATAGCATTGGCTGACACAAGATTATATCCTTCAAGCCATTGTGGTGCTTTATTAAAGTAATACTCTGACGAGCACCAGCATAAGTTATCCTTATCAAACCATACGGCACCGTCGGCCGCATGGCCTCCGCCTATCACGGCCGCATCTCTCTCCGCTGCAATGCTGTAAACTATAGCCGCCCCGTCGCTAGTAATCTTCAGCTCGTCATTGATGGTTGTCGTGGCGATGTTTTGGGGCGATGACTTCGCCTTTGTGAATATGCCACCATATCGCTCGTCATCAACGCAACCTGTGGGAATGAGCGTCTCCTTGTCAAGCCACCTGAAGCCTGTTATACCGTTGTTTGCCGGAGATGTGCCGGTAGTTATCGACGCCACGGCCGACGCCCTGTCAACCGGCGCAAAAGTATATTGCGCATTCTGATAGACAGTGCCCTCGCTCAGCAGCTTCTTAAAGCCGCCTGCACCATACGATGGCATGAAGGCCTCTATATAATCGGTCCGCAGCTGGTCTATGGCGATATTCACCACAAGGCGTGGTATTGGTCTTGACACCTGTGCCGCCGCAGGGCCTCCCGCCGCAACCAATATTACGGCTGTTATATATCTGTTAATCATTGTTTATCTTTTAGGATATTTTGTTTGCACTGAAATGTTCCACAAACTCCGTAACAGCAAAGACAGTGCCAATACGTATGTTCCCTCGGCGTAATCCTGGAAAAATCCACCGATAAAGAATAATGCCGTCAAAATGGCAGCATAAATCCAATACGGCTCACGCTTGCGTTTTACGGCCCGACGTGCTGCCCTATAGGTAAACAGCAATGGCAGGGGGTTGAACAGTAACACCTGCAAGTTTGTGCTCGTGGTAGGATGCTGTGAGAAGAACATCAAAGACACCACCAGTCCCACACAGCCATAAAGCGTCATGAGCAACGCATCAAACAACCACATTCTCCGTCGCGTTGCAGCCTCAGCCACAGTTATGGCAACAGCTATGGCGAATATTATCCAAGCACAAGCCAATGGACGCAGCCTAAAGCCTTTCGCAGATATCATGGCTCCGCCATTTACTATTGTCTTATCTTTTGTCACCAAAGCCCTCTCCGTGCCGTCCCGACTTACTATGCGGGCTCCGTCAAAATCGTGCATCAGATTGTAGGGTAAGAATTGATGCTCCTTTCTGTTTGTCTTTACGTCAGATTTCACTCCAAGCAGTATGTCATTGCCAAAGCGTGCCCACGGAGCCTCTTCATTAAATTTATGGGTAAGTGCGCGCCACGACGGATACGTCTCCTCACCTCCGGCGAACACCACGTTACCATCTATGCAGGAAAAGATAATGTCACGAGCCCTTGTGGTACAGTTGTCGTAAAAATAATTGTACCTGTAAACTCTGTTTTGCGGCTGGTAGTTTTCTTCCAAAGCATTGCGCAGTTTGGCCTTTTCCTGTGGAGTAAGGTTCAGTTCCTGCTGATATACAGTCCGTCCTTCACTCTGGTATTCTTCACAAAAATAATTGAAAGGCATTATACCCATCTCATAGTCGGTGACGCCGAAGATGAAGCGTAACACAAAGAAAGGTTTGCTGAAAGAGAACACACCGTAGTTCACGGCAACATCTATATCTTTATTGTAATCGGTATATCTAATTGCCGTATGTCCGTATAGACTATAAACCTCGTCGCCAGGTGAGCACGTCAACAGACTCACCGTCACAGAGTCAGCCTCGCCGCCGGCACTAACGCCTGCGGCTTTTATCTCGTTGCAGACCAATGCGACAATGCACAAAGCCGCGAGCCTGAAAAAGTCACTTATCAGTTTCACGCTGCAAAAATAGCGCATATTTCCCAATTAGGCGAACTATTAACTTAAAAAATTATGAATGGCAGCATTTTACCAAATCCATATGGATACAGGAAAGAATGGAACGTTTTTATTAAACGTGAGCAAAAAAAAATTTCCCGTTTTGCATAAAGTGTAAAAATGTGTGTTGAAATCCAATGTTTTGATGAGATGACGGTAGCGGATTTTTTTGTCTATTTTACAGAGTGTAGACAATGCAGGGCGAAATACAACGTTTTCTTAGTACAGCAAACGTGTTAATGCCCGCCCCGTGACAGAATGTAATGTAAATACATAATTTTGTTTGCATATTGATTTTTTGTTGACGCTCTATACTGCCAACGTTATAAAATTATTGACCTTTGGCTGCAAATAACGCAAAATAAGTGGTGCAGACATAAATAGTTGATGATCAGGAGAATATAACGACAGACGATTGTTGTGTACAATGATAATGGCCTTAAAATATACCACAAAAGGCCTTTTTGTGACCAAAATGTATCTTTTTGGCATGGGAAACGGCGCCAAATGAAGACTGTATAGGGCATTAATGAAGGCAGTAAAGGCCGTTAATGAAGGTAGTAAAGGCCGTCATTACGATGTCTAGTGATGGTTGTTGCCGTGGATTACCGGCCGCGCCGTTCTATTTCGAAAGTTTCAGCTGACATTTTTGTTTTGACATTTTGCTATGTTTTTTCGCTTTTATGTATACATAAATTATATACAAATTTTAGTGAAATACATGACAAAAGGTTCCAAAACGCATTACAAAATGCCACATATCAGATATTTGCAGCTAACATCCCGAACATAAACATCTTATTTACACAGAATAATGTCACTCAGCCCCATAACCGCCCTACATTGTAAAGTTATCGTAAGATAATTTGAAAAATAACCTTAACTTTTGGTTAATTTTAGCGGTATGGGCTAAGCGGATTTGGTTTTTTCGGAAAAAATGCCCATCTTTGCAGTCGTTTTCTCGCCCGCAAAGGGCTTAAACTATATATAGATTAAAAGAAATGTATCATTATAAAAAGGTATTGAGCGCAGTTGTCCTGACTGCCGCGTTCACACTTCCGGCGGGAGCGCAAAGCGGCACAAACTCGCCTTACAGCCAATATGGGCTGGGCTTGCTGAGCGAGCAGTCAAGCGGTTTCAACCGCGGCATGAATGGTCTGGGATTGGCGTTCAGGGAGCGGGGCCAAGTGAATTACATAAATCCAGCGTCTTACTCGGCGCTCGACTCGTTGACATTCATCTTTGACGCGGGCGTGTCCGGGCAGCTTACCAACTTCAGTGAGGGCGGTCATAAAGTGAACGCCAAAAACGCAGACTTTGAGTATGCCGTGGCAGCCTTCCGTGCATTCAAACACGTGGGCGTCAGTTTCGGCATAGTGCCGTTCACCAACGTGGGTTACAATTATTCGTACAGCGATTTCCTCGGAGGCGACCGCAGCACCACTTACACAAACACATATAATGGCAGCGGCGGTATACACCAAGTTTATTTGGGCGTTGGCTGGGAGTTCTTGAAAGGCCTTTCGGCCGGCGTCAACGTGTCTTACCTCTGGGGCGACATCGACCGTTCCGTTATAAACAGTTATAGCGACGGATATATCAACACGCTATCAAAATATTACACGGCTACTGTCAGCAGCTACAAACTTGATTTTGGCTTGCAGTATTCGTTTAACATAAATAAGAAAAACACTTTTGCCGTGGGACTTACATACGGTCTTGGCCACAAGCTCGGAGCCGATCCCGAATGTTTGGTAATCTCAACAAATACAACGACAGCAGTTGCAGATACCTCTTCATATAAGGTAAACAACGGGCTTGAGTTGCCGTCGTCGTTCGGTGCTGGTGTGATGTGGAATCACGCCGGCAGACTGAAGGTCGGTGCGGACTTTACGTTGCAACAGTGGGGGAAACTGAAGTATCCTGTTTACAGAATAACAGACAATGTTCCGTCATACGCCCTGGAGGACGGTTACTATTCAGACCGGTACAAGGTAACGCTGGGTGGCGAGTTCTGCAACCAAGAGATGAGCCGCAGGTTCATCGACCGCGTGCGTTTCAGGGCGGGTGTGTCGTATGCTACTCCTTATTATAAGATAAACGGCATGGACGGGCCCAGCGAGATAAGCGTAAGCGCTGGTTTCGGCATACCTATTGTGAACGCCTACAACAACCGCTCAATGCTGAACATTTCGGGGCAATGGGTGCACTCGGCAGCCAAAGGGATGCTTACGGAAAACACGTTCCGCATCAATATCGGCTTCACGTTCAACGAGCGTTGGTTCATGAAGTGGAAAGTTGATTGATTGAAAAAATATCGTAACCACTTTGAAGCACCTTCCTTACATATTGGCCATGATGCTGCTCGTGCAGGCTTGCCAGGAGCAGCATGAACATACTGCACCGGCCGTCAATCCGCGAGACTCGGTGTCAATGATGGTGTCATACGGAGTCAACACACTCGTGTCCGACTCAGGCATGATGAAGTATCGCATTGTGGCTGAATGTTGGGAGGTCAACCAAGCAAAGAATCCGTCGAGGTGGATATTTGAGAAAGGGCTGTTCCTTGAACAGTTTGACGAAAAGTTCCACGTAGAGGCTTACGTTCAATGCGACACGGCTTATTATTTCGACCAACAGAAGTTGTGGAAACTTAGGGGGCGTGTGCATGTCAGGACTATTGACGGTCTGCGCTTCTCAAGCGAAGAATTATATTGGGATCAAGCCAAACACGAGCTTTACAGCTACGTGTATTCACGCTTAGTAACGCCAGATCGCGAAATGGAAGGCACATATTTCCGTAGCGATGAGCGCATGATGCACTACACGATAACTAATTCTAAAGGCTCTTTCGTCAAGGGTGAGATGGGCGAAAGCGAAGGAGACAGCATACTGTCAGCCCCGGATACAGTGAAGGCCAAGAAGCGTCTGCCCACTACGCCAGCCCCGAAGAAAAAACTGTGAAAACCGTGAACCATGAATACTAAACACGCCTTGGCACAAAGTTTTTGACTGAAAAATAATTGTTTTTATTATCTTTTTTGTACTTTTGTGCGCTAAATAACTTAAACACTGGTTTATTAAGGAAATAAATTAAAAACAAATATTGTAATAATGGCAGTTTTAGGAAAAATCAGAAGCAAAGGCGTAATCCTTATCTGCGTGATAGGATTCGCCCTTTTTGCGTTTATCGCCGAAGAATTGTTCCGTTCTTGCGACGCTTTGGGCGCCGAGAAGAGGGCACAGGTAGGCGAAGTCTTGGGTGACAAAGTAAACTATCAAGACTTTCAAAAACTCGTTGAGGAATACACCAACGTCATAAAGATGACGCAAGGGCGTGACAACCTAACCGAGGAAGAGCTCGACCAAGTAAGGGACGGCGTATGGAGCAGCTATGTACAAAACAAAATCGTTGAGAAAGAAGCTGCAAAGTTAGGACTCAAGGTGACAGACAAGGAGATGCAGAACGTGCTCAATGCCGGTACTGAGCCGATGCTCCTCCAGACTCCTTTTGTCAATCAGCAGACAGGACGTTTTGACGCTAATCTGCTGAAGCAATTCCTTGCCGAGTACAAACAGGCTCAAGGTACAAACTCTCAGATGGCGGAGCAATACCGCAGCCTTTACGATTTCTGGACTTTTATTGAGAAGACTTTGCGCCAGCAGCTCCTTATGCAGAAGTACCAGACGTTACTTGCCGGTTGCTTACTTTCTAACCCAGTGTCGGCAAAAATGGCTTATGAAGGCGAAAACCAGGAGAGTAACATCGAACTTGCAGCCTTTCCATATTCTTCAATCAACGACAATACTGTGAAAGTAACGGACAGCGAACTTCAAGCCAAATATGATGAACTGAAGCCTCGCTTTAAACAGGAGTACGAGACACGCTCAATAAAATTCGTTGATTACCAAATCGTGCCGTCACAAGCAGACCGCAAGGAGCTCAACAAGGTTGTCAACGGATACATGACAGCCCTGAGAGACACTGCAAATCCTGACGGAGTAATAAGGAAAAGTGGCTCTGTTATCGCTTACTTGGGTATACCGCAAACAAAAGCAGCTTTTCCGGCAGATATTGCATCACGGCTTGATTCAATTGCCGTGGGTACTACCACTACACCTGTCGAGAATAAAACGGACAACACTCTTAATGTGATAAAACTCATCTCAAAGGCACAGATGCCAGACTCTATCCAGTTCCGTGCTATAAGCGTTGGCGGTACTACGGCAGAAGAGACGACAAAGCGTGCGGACAGTATTTATACCGCACTCCAAGCTGGTGCCGACTTTGAAGCACTTGCCAAGAAGTACGGACAGACAGGAGAAAAGACTTGGCTGACTTCGGCACAGTACCAAAATGCACCGTCGATGGATAACGATACCAAGGCATACATACAGGCTCTCAATACTCTTGGTGTCAACGAGACAAAGAATCTGAAATTCGTTCAAGGCAACCTTATACTTCAAGTTACTGACCGCCGGGCTATGACAGACAAGTATGTGGCCGCTGTTATAAAGAAACCAATAGAATTCTCGAAAGACACTCGTTCGGCTGCTTATAACAAATTCAGCCAATTTGTTAGCGAAAATCAGACACTTGATGCTATGCAGAAGAACGCCGCCAAATACGGATATACGGTAAGAGAACGCGCAGATATCCGCAACTTCGAGCACAATATCGCCGGCATTAGCAGCACACATGAAGCTCTGAAATGGCTTTTCGGTGCCAAGGAAAACGAGGTATCACCTCTCTACGAATGTGGCGACAACGATCATCTCTTAGTCGTAGTGCTTACGAAAATCAACGAGGAAGGATACCGTTCACTCGACGACGAAAACGTTAAGAACTATGTAAAGAACGAGGTTATCCGTGACAAAAAAGCCGAAATGTTGATAGGTAAGGTTAAAGGTGTCAAGAACATTGCCGGTGCTAAGGCAAAAGGCGCAAAAGTTTCCAATGTCAACCAAGTGACGTTTGCGGCCTCTGTGTTCGTTCAAGCAACGGGTATGAGCGAACCTGCTCTCAGCGGAGCTGTTTCAGCCACAGCCAAAGGAAAGTTCTCCGCACAACCTGTTAAGGGCTATGGTGGCGTATATATGTTCCAAGTAAAAGACAAGAAGACACGCCCTGTGAAGTTCAACGCCAAGGAGTATGAGCAGCGTCAACGCCAGAAGGTGATGCAGTATGCAGGTAACTTCATGCAAGAACTTTACAGTAACGCAAAAGTTGAGGACAATCGTTATATGTTCTTCTAACCATAAAGTTCTATACAACAGAAAAAGCCAACGGGCTGCGGTAATGATTACGCAGCCCGTTGGCTTTTTCTGTTGTAAATAATTACTAATGTGGATGTCCGCTATTTGGCAACAGCCTTATTGGGAACTTAGGTATTTTGTATCTTTGAAACAAACACCAATGCTTTACCTTAATTCACGAGAGATGCAAGATTTTGTATCTCTACGCTGTATGGGTGACAACCTGGATATTCATTAATATGAATAGCTCCCATTCACAGTAGTTAAAGTAGTTAATCGCTCCCTGGGTCGCTAAGGAATTAAAGATATTTGTCTTATTGACAAAGTCCACTAAAAAGCGGATAGGGTAATTGCGGAATTCACATTCATTAATCTAATATATTGTCTTGTCGTAAACTACTTCAGGATCAGGTGCACCAGAAATCATGTCGTTGTATGCCTTTGACAAATCTGACTTTTCTATGTCAATATCGGTATTTACGGGTCTGTCCTTGTCTAACAGAGAGTGAGAGAACAGCCATTCGTATGCCTTTGTCATATAAAACACGCGGGCAAGGGCACCGTGTGACGCGCCGCCAATCCAATCATAACGCAAGCGTTTATCATTTCCGTCCTGTTGTAACTGTTCCACAACAATCTTAGAATATTTTATCGGTACGGCGCGGTCGGCTGTGCCATGCATTATCCAAAGCGGGAGCTTACCGAGTCCGCTGACATCTTTTAGCGAGCAACCGCCACACAAAGCTATTGCCGCAGCCACCTTGTCAGGATATGTGCCGGCAAAATCAAGAGTGCCATATCCTCCGAGACTCATGCCCATTACGTAAACGCGGGTGGAGTCCATAGCGTAATGCTTCTTTGTCCATTCAAGCACATCATTAATTTTGTCTGGATTCCACGCACCGCCAGGGTTTTGCGGCACTATCACAAGAGCTTCAATTTCGCGGCCTTTCACTATAGCGTCAAGCGGTCCGTAACGTTTCACGCGGTTAAGGTTGCGCCCACACAGGCTCCTGCCGTGCAAGAAGATTATAACCGGGGTGTGCTCAAGTGAGTAATAATAATCAAGCGGCGTATATACCCAAAAGTTGTATCCGTTCGGGATGGAATCTTTCACAGGCCGCAAGAAGTCATATTGTGCGAACGCCCACTGCATCGTGCCGATAACAAGGAGCAGTGTCAGCAAAATTTTCTTCATGCTCAGATCCTTTCCAATACCAATTTAACCAAGTCGTCGATGTGTTTTTTATAGTTAGTATCGCTTTTCTTAGCCAAGCGGTTGGCTATCACCATGCAGCACGTCGTAGCCTTATGCCCCATGAGACGTGCCAATCCGGCTAAGGCGGAGCTTTCCATCTCGAAGTTGGTGATTTTCATCCCGTGGTACTCGAAACTCTCTATTTTCTCGTTTTGTCGTGGATCAGCCAAAGGTACACGGAGCTGCCGACCTTGCGGGCCGAAGAAGCCGCCGCAAGCCACGGTAACGCCGCGCACCATGTCATCGCCGGCGATGCGGTTCACCAATTCCTCGTCTGCGTCAATCACATATGGGGCCGTGGCGCAGATATTTCCCGTCCATCCCAAGTGATTGAGCAAGGCTCGCTCCATCTGTAAATCACACACGGCATTGCGCCCTTCATAAAAGTTAAGCAGGCCGTCGAAGCCTACCGACTTCACAGAACAAATAAACGTGCCTTCCGGTGTGTAAGGTTGCAGTCCGCCACACGTGCCAATCCTCACAATCTCTAATTGCCTCAAGACGTCTTTCTCCGTGCGTGTGCTGAAGTCTATGTTCGCCAAGGCATCCATCTCATTGAGCACGATGTCAATGTTGTCACACCCGATACCTGTTGACGTCACAGTTATCCGTTTACCGTTGTAAACACCTGTAACTGTACGGAACTCGCGGCTTTCAACCTCGTATTCCTTTGTCTCGAAATGTGACGCCACGAGGGCTACGCGACCGGGGTCGCCTACCAATATCACTTTGTCTGCCAGGTGTTCCGGCTTAAGGTGAAGGTGGAACACGCTCCCATCGGGATTGATTATCAATTCTGATTCTGCAAAATATCGTTTCATAGCTATAGAATTTATAGAAAACTATAGATTTTCCGCATTTCTTATTTCTTTTTCCATTTGCTTGATGCCGGTTTCGAGTGTTTCGAGTTGCCTCTCAGCTTTCAATATGCCTGCACTCAATTGACGCTTAGTTGCGGGCGAACCGTCGGAGTATTTCCGTCTCATGTCGTCAAGGTCTTCAGCCATTTCACGTGCGGCATTTTTCATTTCACACAGTTTACCGTAACGTTGCCTGTTGGCAGGCGACTTGAAGTCAGACGGCGAGGTGTACACTGTCCTGTCGTTAATCACAAACGACATTCCTCCCTCGCCTTCGCCTGTGCCTCTTGCCTTCATCGCTACAAGCCTTGTCCGTGCGGCTTTTAGCTTGGCTTCGTCGGTCCATGTGTCGCTAATACTCATTATGTCTGCAAGGCTCTCCAGCTTATCCTGGCCTATGGTTTCGGCGTCATAAGCCATACGTGTCTCGGCGGGCACAAATGTGTATATGCACACCTTGCCTTCAGGCTGCCGCCTGTCTGTCACGAGCCATCCGATGTTGTCATACTCATCCGTCACGCAGTAATAGTCGTTGCCCGTAGAATTGTAAGGCAGTCCGGCGTTCTCCGGTTCATAGAAGCGACCCGCCTCACGGTCGTACCTTGTCACGTAAACGTCATATCCGCCCAAGCCATCACCGCCTTTCGCCGCGAAGTAAAGCGTCACGCCGTCGGCCATCATGTATGGATAATTCACATCGCTGAACTCTTCTCCAAGTTCGGCTATAAGCCGTTCACTCGTCCACTTGCCGCCTAACTTGTCGGCTGTATAGAGCTGATAGCGACCGCTGCTGTCTGCTTTGGCGTAAAACATCCTGTTACCAAACTCGTTGACATAAGTTCCGGCGGGGCCGACAGCCGTGGTATCGGCGGCTTCGCTGTAAGTACCTAACCGCCCTGACTCCCTGTTCAGCGGTATCTTGCTGATAAAGTCAGCCTTGTCTGTCACCATACTGTCAATGAACATCACCTGCGCCGTGGCCGGTAACATCCTTTTGCGCAACTCTTCAACGCGCTCTTGCTCGTCGGTCGTTTCAGTGTTTGCCTTCTTGGGCGCGGCCTTTTTCCTTGATTGCGCCCCTGCCGTCACGCCAGTTGCGAGCATCAACAGCGACAGCGATATTATTTTTGTTTTCAGCATCGTTTTATTGTGTTTTTATTCTTTTGGATGTAAATCAATGCAAATGCTTGACTTATGCAAAGATAATTAAATTTTGCCAATCATATATGTCAGGCAAAGCCTATTTTTGTATGCACGTTGTTTGTTTAACGAAAATTATAGGGTTGTGAGGTTTTGCGGTTACATTGTCATATGGTTTTATGGTTATAACAACAAAAACAAATAGTAATATAAACGGCAAAGAAACTTAGCAAAATGTCAAAACAAAAATATCAGCTGAAACTTTCAAAATAGAACGGCGCGGCCGGAAATCCAGGCAACAACCATCATTAAGCATCGTAATGACGGCCTTTACTACCTTTATTAACGGCCCTTACTGCCTTCATTAACGGCCTTTACTATCATCATTAACGCCCGATACCGGCTTCATTGACGCCCTTTTACCATGCTGAAATGGCTCATTGGGGCTACAAAAAAGACTTTTCTTGCATTTTTGAAGACCATATAATTGCACACAACGGCTGCTATCGTATCTATCATTCTCTTTATCAATCATTTACGTTTACACACTCTGTTTTACGTTATTTGCGGCCCAACGACTTAAAATTTTCAGCGAGGGCTGTATATAGCGTCAACGAAAATCAATGTGTAAGCAAAATAGTATATATACATCAGACTTTGTCATTTCAATGAAAGCACAGACGCCGGCACCACCCTACTCTACGTCTTGCGCTGTCATGAAAGCCCTTGCAAAGAAAATAGAGCCGAAAGTATATGAATACGGATTTTTGAAAAGGTGAATTTTAAAGGTAAAAGGGTAAAAAAGTAAAAAGGTAAAACGTTCGCAAATGCGCTTATTCCTTCACTTTTTACCTTTTACTTTTTTACCTTTATTTACGTCACCGTCTTTCTTTAATAAATCCGTGACGGTAAGCATAAAGCAACATTTCAAGATCTGAAATCTGCCGCTTGAGTTCGCGGCCGATGTCTGTGTCTGCCACGAGCATACGATGGGCAGACATTTCCACAATCTGCATTGTACTCTTAATGTCTGACCCTCGGAGGATGGCATTTTCCGTGCTGGTGAACGGTTCGTGCTGCACAAGTTCGAAGCCGCGACTGTGGTAAACTAATGTGTATCCGGCTATGCCCGTCTCCTTGTGATAAGCCTCAGAGAAGCCACCGTCAATGACCATCAGCTTACCTCCGGCCTTGATGGGATTTTCACCGCTGGCGGCGTGCACCGGCACGTGCCCGTTGATGATATGGCGGTTGTGTCCCGTCACACCGTAAGCGTCGAGAATGGCATCGCAGACGTGGCCGTCATCGCGCAGTTTGAAATAGTTACCCTTCTCCTCCTTGTAGGTAGCTTTGTCGCTAAGGAAGTAACGCTCAAAGGTTGCCATCTTTGACTTATCGAACAGAACAGAGTCACGACCGCACCACAGATAAAGGAAATAGTCCGTAGCAAAGCGTTTTTCCTGCGGTTCGGTGTCTGCCTGGAATGCGCTGCGCACAATGCGGTCTATGCGGTCCATCAGTTCCCGGCCTCCGTATTTGTGTCCGTCAAGCTCTACTTGTTTCAGGCTTCCGTCGCTGCATAGCGGTACCGATGCGTGGAACAGCAGATTGTCGTTGATTATGGTATATAGCGAACCGTGGCTCAGCATCAGGCGGATGTGTTTATGCAGTTTCTCATTGACAGTGAATGAATGCTTCAGCCTGTCAATAAGCGCACGCTCGTCGGCAGTGAGAGCGTTAGGCTCTGACGGTGATACCGTAGGGAAGTGGCAGCTTTTCATCTCGTATTCCTTGCCATCAATGGAGCATACACCGCGATCGTAATCAATTTTGCCGAGCAGCAGACGATCGTCCATATCCCATTCTGGATGGTGGGCTATTATGTCCGCCTCCACCTTAAACTGGATTACGGTAATGGCCTTGTGCATCCGCGCCGTAAGCAGGCGTGTCTTCTCGTCCATTTCCGTGGCTCCGCCCACCTTCGGCAGAAACTCCGTGCACGGGTCGTCGCCGTAGTTTTCCATAGCAAATGTGGCAAGAGGCACAAGATTGATGCCGTACCCCTCCTCAAGCGTTACCAAATTGGCGTAGCGCAGAGACAGGCGGATCACGTTGCATACGCAGGCCTCATTGCCGGCGCACGCCCCCATCCAAAGAATGTCATGGTTGCCCCACTGTATGTCCCAATTATGGTAACCGCCGAGAATGTCCATTATGATATGTGCACCGGGGCCGCGGTCGTATACGTCACCGAGGATGTGCAGCAAATCGATGGCCAACCGTTGTATAACGTGTGATATGGCGATGATAAAGTCATCGGCGCGCCCCGTGGTGATGATAGTGTCGATGATGACATTCACGTAAGCCGCCTTGTCGGCGTCGTCGGTGCGTTCGTGCAGAAGTTCCTGTATGATGTACGAGAAATCTTCAGGCAAAGACTTTCTCACCTTTGAGCGCGTGTATTTGCTCGACACGTCACGGCATACACGCACAAGTTGGTGTATCGTGACGTGGTACCAGTCATCAAGATCCGGCTCGGCAACCTTTATCAGCTCGAGCTTCTCCTCCGGGTAATAAATAAGTGTACAAAGCTCTTTCTTTTCAGCTTCACGCAGTTCGTTGCCGAATATCTCGTTTACTTTTCTCTTTATATTGCCCGACGCATTCTTCAGTACGTGCTGAAATGACTTGTACTCACCGTGCAGGTCGGCAAGGAAATGCTCCGTGCCCTTTGGTAGGTTAAGTATGGCCTGCAAGTTTATGATTTCAGTACTTGCGTCAGCAATGTTCGGGAAGGATTGCGACAGAAGTCGTAAATACCTGATATTGCTCTCGATGTCGCAGGATGATGTTTTCATTGTATGTCTGATTTAGATAGTTTAACCCTGAATTTTGCAGCAGCCTTGCCGTCTGAAGGTTCGGTAAACATAAAACCTTCTCCAAGACCGTAACGCTCTTTTAGTATTTGAAACAGTCCGGCAGCGTCGCCCAACAATCCCAAGGCACGCACTTTTGCTTCAACGGTGTCCTCATCGTAACCACCGAGACGGAGTGCGCGGCACAATTCAACTAATTCAGCCCGGCTGACGTATGCCACTTGCGCTTTAATCATCACCGTCAGAAACATCACGCAGATGTCAAGTTCTTTTCCTGACATACTGCCGTCAGACTGCAACCGTAAAATCTTTGAACTTCCCGGTAAGCGTTTCCGGACCTTACGCCTTATAGTCAACCCGCCGGCAAACCTGTCAACCTTGTCAACGGAGAGCGACGGCACGGCCACTCCTGTAATACTTATACCACGCCTAACAATATCTAAAACGCCTTGGTCTGCCGAATGGAGCAATATCCTGCGCCAAGCATTACCGTCAAATGTCTGCGTCAAAGAAAGCACGTTGTCCGGCAAACCCGGATGCAGACCGCAGTCTGCAACACCCGCCATAATAAGACTGTCTTCAACAAGAAGTTCGCCGGCAGACATCATCGGGAACGGTGCACTGTCAGCTACTTTACGGTAAAGCCTGAGCAATTCGTCGGCTATGCGTGGCGCACCACTGTTGACTGGTGAACAGAAGATGTTTGTCAGCACTACCCTATCGTTAAGGCTGCGCCTGGCCTTAAACTTCGGATGCCAACACAATATGGCCAAGTCTGCCGCCTCTTGTAAACACACGGCGTGCACAACAGCGGCACGAACCACCATTTTGCGCTGGAATAAAAGATATTTCGGAAGTTTAGACAAAAGATAACGGTGTGAGAAGTGCCAAGGCTCTAAACGACGAGCAGGAGTAATTATTGTAGGAATACGCATTTTGACACATTCACTTGACAATATACCCGCATAAAAGCTCCAGCATGAATTGATGTGCACGATATCTGGCCGCAAATCCGACAATATCCTGCGCAGCCGTTTACGTCCGGTGTAAAACGGCATCAAACCAAGCCGCCAAACGTGCACAGTAGCATTTTCGATATGTACGTCTGCCGTCAACGTTAAGACGTGCACATCGACCTGCCTCGCCATACAACTTACCACTCCGGCGCAATAATCTGAAATATATGTGCCGGCTACGGCTTTAGCGTCTGGAATGTAATGCAACACCTTCATAACCTCGTCATGATTTATGACTTATAAAGTCGTACTTATCTGAAAACTTATGTAAGAACACATATTTAATATTATGCCATACAAGATGTATCTCCATCGGCACCACTCTCCACAACGGTACGTGAACGCCAAACGACTTTATGGCACGCTTGGCTGTAAGTGTCCTTGACAGCAACGGCACGATGAAGACCAACACAGCCACAGGCAATATGACCCATCGCGAAACAATAGCCGACCATACGGCCATAACCACGGAAACCAACATACAGACGTGTAACGATAACATATCGGAAACAAACGCTGCACGATGTCTGAAACCATTGGCTAAGTGACGGCGCGTCTCAACGTGAAAGACATTCATATCATGCCATTTCTTTAGAGACGGAACATTCTCCACTATGTAACTATCGCGGCTTGTCTCAATCGAAACACCTGCAACGTCGGAATACTTGTTTACCATAAATTCAAACTCGCCGCGAAGATATTTTAGATTGCCAAGAAAACCGTTGCCGGCCATAAACATACTTTTACGGAACATAAGGTTGCACCCTAAAAGAGAATAAGCCTGGCCGGATTGCGCTTCATGGAAAAGCGAATATGTACGGTGAAAACGGTAAAAACGCTTGAAACAACCGGTGCCTTCAGCAAAATCACTGTATCCCAACACCATACCTACGCCTTCACGACAAGCCGAGGACATACGCTCTATCCAATGCGACGACGCCGGACGGGCTGTCGCATCGGCAAGCAATATACATTCGTTTTTCGCCGCCTTGACACCAAGGGTAATCGCCAGCTTTCTCCTGTTCATATATCGCGATGAATCTGGCACGAATGTGGTGTAAAGCAACGGATTGTCGGCAAATGTTTTCAAAACGTCACTTGTACCATCTTCATCTCTGTCAACAACTACTATCACCTCATAACCTGACTGATAGTCTTGGGATAAGTAAACAGGAAGATTTGCAGCCAATTCAGCAGCGTTATTATCAGATACGATGATTACTGACACCGGACCACAAGGCTTTCCCGCATCACCGTCTCCACCACAGACATCGACTTTTGCAAAAAATGTATCCGACAGTAAAGACCAAACCATCAGCAAAAGTAACAACACGCAAACAAAAACAGTAATATCGTCTAAAAGCATAGTTTTCTATCTAAAAAACAAAAAGCAAGCTAACAGTGACAAGTCAAGTTCTTAGCCATGTTGCTTGTCACTGCCAGCTTGTCTTTATTAAAGTAGTTCTTCCGAAATATACCCTTTGGGCAAAGGACGACAGTTGTATTGCGAAGCCATTATCTCGCCGTAAGCCCCGGCCGAACGTATGGCAAATATGTCGCCGCGATGACATTCGTCAAGATCTATGGCCTTGGCAAAAACATCGCTTGACTCGCATATCGGTCCTACAACATCATAAGTTTTAAGTTCGCCGTCGTACGATATGTTCTCTATCTTATGGTAGGCTTGATAAAGGGCAGGACGTATCAAATCTGTCATCCCGGCATCAACTATGGCGAATTGTTTTACTGTACCTTGCTTAACGTAAAGCACTCGCGTTATCAGCGTACCACATTGCCCTACGACAGAACGGCCTAACTCAAAATGTAATTTCTGTCCCTTACGCAGCCTAAGATGACGGGCATAAGTGCCGAAATAAGATTTGAAATCAGGGACAGGAACTCTATTGGGGTGGGTGTAATCAATGCCAAGTCCGCCACCGACATTAATGTTTTCAACAACCACTTTGTGCGTTTCAAGCATATTCTGTAAATCGTTGATGCGATTGCACAATGCCACGAAATCACCCATGTCAAGGATTTGTGAACCTATATGGAAATGCAGACCAACAAATTTGACATTTGACATGACCGATGCCTTACGGATGACATTTCCCATATCTTCCATCGCTATGCCAAACTTATTCTCAGCCAAACCTGTGGTTATGTTTGCATGAGTGTGCGCACCGACATCAGGATTTATGCGAAAAGCCACGTTCGCTGTTTTTCCTTTTCTGCCAGCCAAAGCGTCGATGACTTCAAGTTCAGGCACACTCTCTACGTTAAAACAAAATATATTTTTGTCTAAACCTAACTCTATCTCCTTATCATTTTTTCCCACACCGGCAAAAACGATTTTGCTTGCGGGGAAACCCGCCGCCAAAGAAGCCTGTATCTCTCCGCCACTTACACAGTCGGCCCCAAGCCCGGCCTGACAAATGATGTTCAATATTTTAGGATTGGCATTCGCCTTAATTGCGTAATGCACACAGAAGCCTTCATATTTACCAGCCTCGGCATTTATAGCTTGCAGGGTGCTTCGCAACAAGTCTGTGTCATAGTAATAGAACGGGGTCTCAATACCCTTGAATTTATCTAAAGGGAATACACCTTTCATATCTAAATATGATTACTTGTTGTTGAACAATGTCTCACTAAGACTTTGCAATGCACGCTTCTTATCGGCCTCACGCACAAGGAACGAAATGTTGTAATTGCTTCCGCCGTATGAAATCATCCTCACCGGTATGTTCTTCATCGCATCCGTCGCTAAAGTCTCAAATCCGACATTGCTCCAATCCAAATCGCCCACCACACATATTATGCACATATCACGGTCTACCGTCACCGTGCCATATTTCTTTAACTCCGCCACTATGTCGTTAAGATGGACGTCATTATCGATACTCATGGATACACCGACCTCACTCGTTGCTATCATGTCGATAGGAGTCTGGAAACTTTCGAAAATCTCAAAGACTTTACGCAAGAATCCTGTAGCTAGAAGCATTCGGCTGCTCTTTATCTTTATAGCCGTGATATTGTCCTTTGCAGCTACGGCTTTTATTTTCCCGGCTACGGCCTCATTGTTTATTATCGTACCAGGAGCCGTTGGATCCATCGTATTAAGCAAACGCACCGGAATACCTGCGAATTTGGCAGGCTGCACACACGTGGGGTGTAAGATCTTAGCCCCGAAATAAGCCAGCTCCGCAGCTTCTTCAAAATGTAACTGGCGTACGGCTTCTGTTTTGTCAACGATGCGCGGGTCGTTGTTGTGCATACCGTCAATGTCTGTCCATATCTGTATTTCCTCGGCGTTTATTGCAGCACCAATAAGTGATGCTGTGTAATCACTGCCACCACGCTGCAAATTATCTATTTCACCGTATGCGTTGCGGCATATGAAGCCTTGGGTTATGTAAACCTGCTTGCCCGGCGTTTGCTGCAACTGCTTCGTCAACTTGTCTTTTATGTAAGGAGCGTCGGGTTCGGCATTCTTGTCTGTACGCATGAAGTCGAGGGCAGAGAGCAGCGCCGTTTTAACACCGCATTCTTGCAAATAATTATGCACCATGTTCGTACTCATAATCTCACCTTGGGCGACGATACTCTTCTCCTCAAAACTTGTAAATATATCTTTTGTGAAGGAACGCAAATAATCAAACTCACCATGAAGGAAATTACGGGTCTCGGTCTTCCATTTGTCGGTTGAATACAACTCGTCCACATGGCGCATATACGTCTTTTCCAACCTGTTGATTACATCATTTGCACCTTCCGGATTTTTCTTATAGAGATAATCAGATATTTCAATCAACGAATTTGTTGTGCCGGACATTGCCGAAAGCACAACCAACACGGGCTCTCCACTGTTTGTTACCAATGAAGAAACATTTTTCATACGTTCCGGCGAACCGACGGACGTACCTCCAAACTTCATTACAATCATATCACTATGTTTTAATTTTTATATTATTTCAATATTTCAATAACTAAATTTTAGCATAACGCCGTGACAGGCATCCTCGTCATTCTTCGGCTATCATGTTAATCTTATTATATTCTGCCGTTACATCACTTATTTTCCCGTCTTTGCATTGATATACAATTCCGGGATACTTGTCAAGCATAGGCAGGTTATGGGTTGACATCACCACGGCTGCTCCTGTAAGGCTGATTTGCTTGAGCAGGCTTACGATATTGTCAGCAGTCTCAGGGTCAAGATTTCCCGTAGGCTCGTCTGCCACAATCATCTTGGGCTTGTTCAAGATTGCACGTGCAATAGCTATTCGCTGCTGTTCTCCACCTGAAAGTTCATACGGCATCTTTAATTTCTTATCCTTCATGCCAACGGCTTCAAGCACTTCGTCAATACGTTCATTTATTTCTTTTTTGTCTTTCCAACCGGTAGCCTTCAACACAAATTGCAAATTCTTATACACGCTGCGGTCATGCAACAACTGAAAGTCCTGGAAGATAATGCCAAGCTCTTTACGCAATGCTGGAATTTCCTTGCGTTTGATACGCAGCAAGTTACGTCCCAACACCGAGGCTTCATCTCCCTCATGTAAATCAAGCTCACAATATAAGGTCTTTAGCAGACTGCTTTTTCCTGACCCTACATGGCCTATGATATAGATAAACTCTCCTTCGTCAACATGGAAGTCTACATCTGCGAGAACACGGACGTCTTCCTGATAAATATTGACCTTTTTATACTTAACAAACATAAATTATCTTAATATTTCATTACATTAATGCCTGTGCCAACCCGGCTGGTGCCTGCTGCGAAGTTCCTCTGCCACACGCTCTATGCGTAACCCTTTTTCCGTAAGCAACACTATCAAATGGTAAAACATATCAGACGCCTCATAAATAAGTCTGTCGTCTTTTCCGTTCACGGCTTCGATAACAGTTTCGAGGGCCTCCTCTCCAACCTTCTGGGCCATCCTGTTTATGCCGTCCTTAAACAAACTTGTGGTATAAGAGCCTTCCGGCATTTCTTCATGTCTCTTTTCTATAAAATCCTGAAGTATGGAAAGGAACGTAAGCGGATTAGCTTTATTCTCCTCGCCCCAGCAAGTGTCGGCTCCAGTATGGCACACAGGACCTTCCGGTATAGCTTTTATCAGTAGAGTATCATTGTCGCAATCATTCATTATGCTTACAACATTCAGGAAGTTGCCAGAGGTTTCTCCTTTTGTCCAAAGGCATTTCCTGCTCCGGCTGTAGAACGTCACTCGCTTTGTCGCAACTGTCTTATCGTATGCTTCCTTGTTCATGAAGCCCAGCATCAAGACTTTCATAGTCTCGCTGTCTTGAACTATCACAGGCACAAGGCCTCCCATTTTTTCAAAATCTATTTCCATGTTTCAGATATTTATTTTGCATGAAACGCACAAATGTCTCTACACGCAACATACACAATTTTCACACAATCCTTACATTTACACCTTCACTGCGCAGATAACGCTTAAGCTCAGAGATATTTATTTCGCCGAAATGGAATACGCTTGCAGCCAGTGCAGCGTCGGCTTTTCCTTCAACGAATGCGTCCCTGAAATGCTCTTTTGTACCGGCACCTCCGCTTGCTATAACCGGAATGCCCAACTCGTCAGACAGGCGCGCCAAGGCGTCATTTGCAAAACCACATTTCACACCGTCATGGTTCATACTTGTGAACAATATCTCACCTGCGCCACGCGCCTCCGCTTCCTTAGCCCATGCGAATAGGCCACGGTCTGTGGCAATACGTCCGCCGTTCATGTAACACGTCCATACTCCGTTTTCACATTTCGCATCAATGGCGCATACACAAACCTGTGAACCATATCTCGCAGAAATCTCGTCAATCAAAGCCGGACGGCGCAATGCTGCACTGTTTACGCTAACCTTGTCGGCACCGGCATTCAGCAACCGTCCTACGTCAGCAATATCGTTCACACCACCGCCTACGGTGAATGGAATGTTTATTTCGCGTGCCACGCGGGTAACCATTTCCGTAAATGTCTTACGCCCTTCGTTGCTCGCCGTAATGTCAAGGTAGACTAATTCATCTGCACCTGCGTCACTGTAGGCCTTGCCCAACGCCACGGGGTCTCCGGCGCTGCGCAAGTTTACAAAATTAGTCCCTTTCACAGTCTGTCCGTCTTTCACGTCAAGACATGGTATTATCCTTTTTGCCAACCCCTTCATCATTGTTCCATTTTTAGATGTCATGGCAGCTTAATGTTTTTCGGTCATACCGGCCACATTTCGTATCATGGTGCGCACGTCTACGCGCCCTTCATAAATGGCCTTGCCGAAGACCACTGATGGCACTCCTTCATTATTAAGACGTACAATGTCTTCTATGCCCGACACACCGCCGCTTGCAATGAGGTTTACGTGTGGAAATGACTTTAAAATACTGCTGTAAAGTCCGAAAGCCGGCCCTTGCAGAGTTCCGTCTTTAGATATATCTGTGCAAAGCACATTCATTACTCCCTTGCCTACATAATATTCCAAAAAACTTATCACATCCTCGGTCGTGTCTTCCTTCCATCCGTTTATGCTTATCTTGCCGTCTCGGACGTCTGCTCCAAGGATTATCTTGTCCGCGCCATACTTATCAAGCCATCCGGCAAAAGCATTTTTTGCTGTAACGGCAATTGACCCCACCGTAACCATTGACGCCCCGGCATCAAAGACTTTACGCACGTCATCATCGGTCTTGACACCTCCGCCAAAATCAACCGTCAGGCTTGTGCGTCTTGTTATCTCTTGAAGGACATTCAAGTTAACAACGTGTTTCGACTTTGCCCCGTCAAGGTCTACAATGTGCAGACGTTTAAATCCGCAGTCTTCAAATAGTGCCGCCATATCAGCAGGTGACTCGCCGTAAACAGTCTTTACGCCATAATCTCCTTTCGTCAGGCGAACACATTTGCCGTCTATTATGTCTATCGCAGGTATGAGTTCTATCATTTTTTATTACGATTAAGGGATGCGGTTTTTACAGTTTTCATCTTTTGCTTTTTTACCAATTTCCCATTTTCAAATCTCAATAAAGTTTTTCAGCATCATCGAACCGGCATCACCGCTCTTTTCCGGATGAAACTGAGTTGCATAAAAGTTACCTTTATGCAACGCCGCGCTATAAGGCTGTATGTAATCAGCCTTTGCCGCTGTATAAGTACAAACCGGCACATAATAACTATGCACGAAATACGCATACGTCCCATCGTCTAATCCGTCGAATAACGGTGAAGCCATGTCATACAACGAGTTCCACCCCATTGCCGGCACTTTGTCTTCGTGGCGTTCGGGCTTGAACTTCAGCACATCCACGTCGAACACTCCAAGACAATCAGTGTCTCCTTCTGCGGAATGCCTGCACAACAACTGTTGACCTATGCAGATGCCCAAAACAGGTTGATGCAGCGACTTAATCACAGCGTCAAGCCCCTTGGCTCGCAAATACTCCATTGCGCCGGCAGCCTCTCCCTGGCCGGGAAACACCACCTTGTCCGCCGACATTATCTGCTGTGCATCGTCCGTCAACGTTGGTTCGACGCCAAGACGCCGCAAGGCATTCACGACACTGTACACATTGCCGGCATTGTATTTTATAACCGCTACATCCATATTCTTTCACAATTTGCCAGATCCGCAATGATAAGTAGACGAGCCTGTTTACCTTGCCGCTTGTCTGCTTGCTGCCGGCCTGCTAACTGAAAATTATCGTTTTATTATTATAAGTCAATATCTTACGCTCAATGTGTTTCGTCACGGCGCGGCTTAACACTATCTTCTCCAAGTCACGGCCTTTCAGCACAAGGCTTTCGGGTGTGTCCTTATGTGATATTCTCACAACGTCCTGCTCTATTATCGGGCCGGCGTCGAGTTCAGTCGTGACATAATGGCTAGTCGCCCCTATTATCTTTACGCCGCGTTCCCATGCCTGATGATACGGCTTGGCCCCGATGAATGCGGGCAGGAACGAGTGGTGTATGTTTATTATATGGTGCGGATAGGCGTCAATCATCTGTTCGCTTATTATTTGCATATAACGCGCAAGCACGATAAATGTCACCTTCTCTTTCCGCAATAGCTCCATCTCCGCCTGCTCCACCTCAGCCTTGTTGGAATGGTCTTTATTAATCGACCATACATGATACGGTATGCCAAACTGTTCGGCAACATAGCGCAAGTCTTCATGGTTGCTTACTATGCAAGGTATTTCCACGTTCCACTCACCTGCATTATACCTCGCCAACAGGTCGTACAGGCAGTGGCTCATCTTGCTCACGAAGATAGCCATGCGCGGCTTAACGTCGTTGAAGTAAAGGTTGAACGTCATGTTGTATCTCGTTGCATAGAGCGTCTGAAAGTAATCTCTCAACTTCTCACGCGGAATAATGAAGTTGTCAAGCTCCCACTCTAACCTCATGAAGAACATCCCGTCACGGCGGTCTACATACTGGTCGAGATACACGATGTTTCCGTTGTTGTCCGTTATGAATTTTGTTATCTCCGTTATTATCCCTTGCCTGTCAGGACAGTGAAGCAGCAATATCGCAGTTGGTCTCATTAGCCTTAATCGTTTTACCTTTTTACAAATTCACTTGCAAAAGTATTAAAAAACTCCGGATTATCAGCATTTAAGCCTTATTTATTTTGATTATTGACACAAAATGACAGTGTTAACCATCAAAACACTGACATTTGTCAAATTTAAACGCGGCTCTGCGCGCATCCGATATTGCTTTTTGTCATAAATTTATTCATTCGCGGCAACCTTTTCTCGCCTCCTCCACGCCCATCATTATATATAAAGGGAACGGACGACGGCAGGCTTCTCAACGTGTTATGCAAAGATAACGCAAAACTCTCAAACCTGCAAGAATAAATGCAAGAATAAAAGTGAATAAACTCAGACCAAACAGAAATAAAAATGAATGTCTGCAAAGCTCCCATTCATTAGTAGTTAAAGGAAGCCCTTTCCCAACCTCCCCAATGGGAGGAGAAAAGACAAATGCTTTTATTGTCACGGACTTCTCTCCCTTAACAAATGTGAGTTAAAAGACAGCTGTCTTGTTCGTAAAATCAAATAAAAAGCGGATAGGGTTATTGCGGATATTTATTATAAAAAAATATGAATTGGTGCTTTATGGACAGTTATTCTATTTTAAATATGTTTTGTAATAAAATAACTATTTTCACTTACAAAACGTCACACGGAAAATGTCAACAAAAATCGTCGAAATAGACATTTTACGCGCACCTTTTTGGCTGTCCGGCGTGCCGTTTGGATACCTTTCATGTCGCAACAGATGCCCTTTTATGCTGAAAAAGGATACTTTTTGCACTCCGATCAGCGGTTTTTACCCGACTTTTCACCACTCATAAAGCCAATTTCAACGGTCTTTAAAATGAAAAGAGAGTGTATCAAATTGAGAAATATTTGATTCACTCTCTTTTTCATTTTGTCTGGTATAAAAAAATCAAGCAG
>CALUGX010000129.1 GCA_944320285.1 uncultured Prevotella sp. | reverse complement strand
AGTACCTCTATCCGGAGTGTGTAAACTAATGTAGTTTATTTAAACAAAAACTGTCAACCTATTTCAGGAAAAGACATTCCGCTTGATGCCTGCCGTGCGGATGCGGTGGCTTATCGCTTCGGTGCGGTCTGCACACCGTCGGGAAACTCCACCAGTTCACGGTTGAGGTGGGTGCGTGTCGTGTCTGCGTTTTTAGGTATAGTCTTGCGTTCAATGTGGTCGGATGCGCCTGTGTCAGCCGACCCTTTCGCCTTATTGATTTGGATGCTTATGTATCCCATGTCTGTTTCTTGTTTTTTTGTTATACAAACTTGTTTGTCGGCGTCGCCACTGACGGCAAGAGCACGATGGGATGGTGTCACGGCTCCAAGATGCACTATCTGTGCAACGACCGGGGAGGCGTCCTAACCTTCTGTCTTACAGGGGCTAACGTTGACGACAGGGACAGGCGCGTATGGAGCGTGCTGTCGAAAGACCTCTTCGGCAAGGTGTTCGCCGACAGGGGGTACATCTCAAAAGGACTTTTCGAGGATATGTTCGACAGGGGCATACACATCGTGCACGGGCTCAAGGCCAACATGAAGAACAAGCTCATGCCCATGTGGGACAAAATCATGCTACGCAAAAGGTACGTCATCGAGTGCATAAACCACCTGCTCAAGGACAAGGCCAACCTTGTGCACTCAAGGCACAGGTCATTGCACAACTTCATCATCAACTTCTGCTCCGCACTCATGGCCTACTCTTTTTTCGACAACAAGCCACAGGCTTTACTGGTTAAAATCGAGAAGGACGACAGGCAGCTTACGATATTTTAACTGATTACTTATCCCGAACTCGAGTCTATATTGTTTAGTTTAATTTAGATTTTCTGATAAACCTTTGTAGGTGTTGCCAAAAATTATTACTTTTGCGGTCGGCAAATAAAAGGCTGTTATCCGGGCATCATAATTGATGTAGATAGAATATCTTTTATGCTGATATTGTCGGTTGTGAAACATTACGATGTGACGTATTACTCTGTTAAATGAAATAGATTAAGTTTAAAATCAAAACAATGAATATATCTTATAAATGGCTCAAGGAATATGTGGATTTCGATTTGACACCGCAGGAGGTGTGCGACGCATTGACATCCACAGGCCTTGAGGTGGACGCCTTGGAGGAGGTGCAGAGCATTAAGGGAGGCCTTAAAGGACTGTACGTAGGTAAAGTGTTGACGTGTGAACCACATCCAAATTCAGACCACTTGCACGTAACGACGGTTGACTTAGGGCGTGAAACTCCGTCGCAAATCGTTTGCGGAGCCCCGAACGTGGCAGCCGGACAGAAAGTAATCGTGGCCGATCTTGGCTGTGTGCTTTACGACGGCGACAAGGAATTTGTAATAAAGAAATCCAAACTGCGCGGCGTTGAGAGCTTCGGCATGATTTGCGCCGAGGATGAGATAGGCGTAGGCACGAGCCATGACGGAATAATCGTGTTGCCGGATGACGCAAAGGTGGGTCAGCCGGCTGCCGAGTATTATAATTTGGAGAGTGACTGGTTGATAGAGATTGACATAACGGCTAACCGTGCCGATGCGTTGTCGCATTGGGGCGTGGCGCGCGACTTGTATGCGTGGCTTAAACGTAACGGTTACGAGACGTCGTTGCACAGGCCCGGTTGCGAAGCGTTCACCGTCGATGACGATGCGCTGCCTGTTGATGTGACGATCGAGAACAATGACGCCTGCAAGCGTTACGCCTGTGTCAGCATAACGGGGTGCGACGTGAAGGAAAGTCCGGCATGGCTGCAAGAAAAGCTCCGCGTAATAGGGCTGCGCCCTATCAACAACATCGTTGACATCACCAATTATATAATGATGGCATACGGCCAGCCGCTGCACTGCTTTGACGCAGACATGGTGACTGGGAATCATATTATAGTGAAGACAATGCCTGAAGGCACGCCCTTTGTCACGCTCGACGGCGTTGAGCATAAGCTCGGCACGCATGACTTGGCCATCTGCAACACGGAGGAGGCAATGTGTATAGCCGGTGTGTTCGGAGGAAAGGGCAGCGGCACATACGAGACAACGAAAAACGTTGTGCTTGAAAGCGCGTATTTCCATCCCACATGGATACGTAAGAGCGCACGCCGCCACGGACTTAGCACGGACGCCTCGTTCCGCTTTGAGCGCGGCATCGATCCTAACGGCGTGATTTACGCCTTGAAACAGGCCGCAATAATGTGTAAGGAACTTGCCGGTGGTAAGGTGTCGATGGAAATAAAAGACGTGTATCCGGAACCTATGGCCGACGACTTCAAGGTTTCATTGAAGTATGACTATGTAAATAGTCTGATAGGCAAGGAGATACCTGCGGAGCTTGTAAAGTCGATAGTTACCAGCCTAGAAATGAAAATCGACGCGGAAGACGCTGACGGATTAGAGTTGAGCGTGCCCCCGTACCGTGTTGACGTGCAACGTCCTTGCGACGTGGTTGAGGATATTCTCAGAATATACGGATACAACAATGTTGAGATACCTACACAGCTGAAAAGTTCGCTCGTAATCAAGGGATACGAAGACAATAAGCATAAGCTGGAAAACATTGTAGGTGAGCAACTTGTGGGCTGCGGGTTCAATGAAATAATGAACAATTCGTTGACCAAGGCTGCATATTACACCGACCTGAATATGTATCCGGCTGAAGGCCTTGTACGCATAATCAACCCGTTAAGTTCCGATCTGAATGTAATGAGGATGACGCTCCTGTTCGGAGGACTTGAGAGCATAGCTTACAATGCAAACAGGAAGAACGCCGACTTGCGTTTCTTCGAGATTGGCAACGTTTATAAGTTCAACAAGGATAAGCAGAATGCCGACAACCCGATGCTGGCTTATAAGGAGGAAATGCACCTTGCGCTGTGGGTGACGGGCAAGCGGGTATCCGGCAACTGGGCGCATCCTGACGAAGACTCGTCGTTCTACGAGCTGAAAGCATACGTTGACAACATATTCCGCCGTATGGGCGTATTGTCAGGAAATGTTGTGGTCAAGGATTCAGACAACAGCATCTTCGGAAGCGGCCTTGTGTTTACGGACAGGAATGGCAAGGTGTTGGCCGAGCTTGGAACAGTAACCAAGAAATTGCTGAAAGCGTTTGACATAGCCAACCCTGTATATTATGCCGACATCCATTGGAATACGGTGGTGAAAGCGATAAGCAAAAAGGCCGTCGGCTTCCATGAAATAAGCAAGTACCCGGCAGTAAGCCGCGATCTTGCCTTGCTCATAGATAAAGGTGTGAAATTCTGTGACATAGAGCGCATCGCACGCCAGTCGGAAAAGAAATATCTTAAGAGCGTGGAACTGTTTGACGTGTATGAAGGCGACAAATTACCGGAAGGGAAGAAGAGTTATGCCGTCAACTTCATTCTGCAAGATGAGGATAAAACCCTTAACGACAAGCAGATAGACGCAATAATGAACAAGCTGATAACCAACCTGAAGAAAGAGCTGAAGGCGGAGTTGAGATAAAAAAGGTTTGAGTAAGAAGATTAAAGTTAATATATAAAATATGGGAAGAGCATTTGAATACCGCAAAGCGACAAAGTTAAAAAGATGGGGCCACATGGCCAGGACGTTTACCAAGATTGGAAAGCAGATAGCTATAGCCGTAAAAGCAGGAGGACCCGACCCGGATAACAATCCGCATTTGCGCTCTATCATTCTTAACGCCAAGCGTGAGAATATGCCGCTTGAGAATGTGAAGCGTGCCATCAAGAATGCGATGGGCAAAGACCAGAGTGATTATAAGGAAGTGACATACGAGGGATATGGCCCTCACGGAATAGCGATATTCGTTGATGCTGCGACAGACAACACCACACGTACCGTTGGCAATGTACGAGCAATATTCAACAAGTTCAACGGAAACTTGGGCACTATGGGTAGCTTGTCGTTCCTATTTGATCACAAATGTGTGTTCACATTCAAGAAAAAAGACGGCCTTGACATGGACGAAATGATACTTGACCTTATTGATTATGGTGTTGAGGACGAGTATGATACGGACGAGGAAAGCGGTGAAATCACCATTTACGGCGACCCTAAGAGCTTCGGTGAAATACAAAAGCACCTTGAAGAAAACAGGTTTGAGATAACGGGAGCCGAATTTACAAGGATACCGAACGACTTGAAAGACGTTACGCCGGAGGAACGTGAAACCATCGATAAAATGGTGGATTTGCTTGAAGACGACGATGATGTGCAGAATGTTTACACAAACATGAAGCCGGAATAAATATTTAGGGCTATTAACTTTAACGACAAGTGAAAGTGTTTTTGCGTCAAATATGTATGGTGCTAAAACATCTTCACTTGTTTTTATGAATAATTCAATGAAAAAGATGACTTATACAACATCAGGGACGTGCAGCAAAATTATAACGTTGGAAGTTGACGATAATAACAAAATTATAAACGTTAGTTTTCTTGGCGGTTGTCACGGAAATCTGCAAGGTATTTGCTCACTTGTAAAAGGTATGGATGTTGGTGAAGTGAAGAAACGGCTTAATGGGATACGGTGTGGTAATAAGCTTACAAGTTGCCCTGATCAGTTATGTAGAGCTATCGAGCAGTTGGAAGAAAAATAAGATAAACTGAAAAGATTATTCAATAATCGATATTATAAATTAGATTTAAATCCAGTATAAGAATTACATTCAATGAGTGGGGCGACTTGTTCTGCAATATTTGCATAGCACCATGGAATTATGTCTTCCGAATATCATTTAAGTTACGGAATGATAAATGTTTATTATTTGTGGTGATACAACCTTATGTATCCTTTTGGATGGTGTATCAGCTTTTATAGGAATAAAAAATAAAAAGCGTGTGGCAAACTTCTGTTTCGTTTTTTCTAAATTATTGGTAATATTAGAAATAATAGCTATTGGATATATCGTATTAATATCAGTTCTGTAAGAAAAGCAAAAGCCCATATAATGGATATCGATTAAATTTATCTGAATCTTTATCCGTTCCTTATTTATAATCGGCAGGAGTTATTCTGATATCCAGAAGGATTTTACCTTTGTGTTTTTGGGAATAATACGTATAAGCGAAATTAAATCCATTTTCTTTGTAAGTGCGAATTGATGTTGCGCCTTTTACACCTTTTATGAGTTCGGCTTTCGCTTGTGCGTTGTTTATGGCAGTGGTGTCGGCGGCGCCTTTTATTGTATAATAATAATGAATAGTTCGTGTGCCTTTATCATACGTCATACTATCGTTGACAATATATTCAGAGACAGGCATTGGGCAATTTCTACGGGTAAACTCTTTGGCCTCTCTTGCTGCTTTTTCTTCAAGACTTTCATGGCAGCCTAAAAACAATACCGTACAAATCAGTAAGATTAAAAACTTGTTCATGACAATAGATATTTTTATAAGGCAAAAATAAAAATTATCTTTCTTATACGTATGGATAAATACGGATTTTTCTATTTTCATCGTAAAAATATCCTAAATCTTAGGATTTGAAAGCATTTTTTTGTATATTTGCGTTCCAAAAATGTAAATTGATGAACGAAATAAGAAATTTCTGTATAATTGCACATATTGATCACGGCAAATCAACCCTTGCTGACAGATTGCTGGAATACACAAACACAATTCAAGTCACTGAAGGACAGATGCTTGATGATATGGATTTGGAGCGTGAGCGTGGCATAACGATAAAAAGTCATGCAATACAGATGGAATATGAGCATGAAGGCGGCAAATATATATTGAATTTGATCGACACTCCGGGGCACGTGGATTTTTCATACGAGGTATCGCGAAGTATTGCGGCCTGTGAGGGTGCATTGCTTGTTGTCGATGCAACCCAGGGCGTGCAGGCGCAGACGATAAGTAACTTATATATGGCTTTGGAGCACGATTTGGAGATAATACCTGTAATAAATAAAATAGATATGCCTTCGGCTATGCCGGATGAGGTTGAGGACGAAATTGTAGACTTACTTGGCTGTGCTCGTAAGGAAATAATCCGCGCTTCAGGTAAAACAGGCGAAGGCGTTAAGGACATTTTGGACGCCGTGGTAGAAAGAGTGCCACATCCGTCAGGTGATCCGGATGCACCGTTGCAAGCACTGATATTTGACTCTGTGTTCAATTCGTTCCGTGGCATTATCGCATATTTCAAAATAGAGAACGGCACCATCGCAAAAGGTGACAAGGTGAAGTTCTTTAATACAGGTATGGAATACACAGCTGACGAAGTAGGCGTGCTGAAGATGGACATGATAGCCCGCGATAAACTTGGGACGGGCGATGTGGGATATATTATCAGCGGAATTAAGGACAGTAAAGAAGTAAAAGTGGGCGACACGATAACCCACGTTGCAAGGCCGTGCGACAAAGCAATATCCGGTTTCCAAGAAGTCAAGCCTATGGTCTTCGCCGGTGTGTATCCCATAGATTCTGCCGATTATGAAAACCTTAGGGCTTCACTTGAGAAATTGCAGTTAAACGATGCCTCTTTGACGTTCTCTCCAGAATCGTCAGTGGCTTTGGGTTTCGGTTTTCGTTGTGGGTTTCTTGGACTGCTCCACATGGAGATAATCCAAGAGCGTTTGGATCGTGAGTTTAATATGGATGTAATAACTACGGTTCCGAATGTTTCATATATGGTTTATGACAAACAAGGTAACGCGAAAGAAGTTCACAATCCGTCAGGACTGCCTGACGCAACGATGATAGATCACATTGAAGAACCATACATAAGGGCTTCGATAATAACGACGACAAATTATATCGGCCCGATAATGAAACTCTGTCTTGACAAGCGAGGCGAATTAATCAATCAGGAGTATGTCAGCGGCAACAGGGTTGAATTACATTTCATGCTGCCTTTGGGAGAAATTGTCATTGACTTTTATGATAAATTGAAAAGCATATCCAAGGGTTATGCCTCTTTTGACTACCATATTGACAGTTTCCGTCCGTCAAAACTAGCCAAACTTGACATCTTACTCAATGGTGAGCCGGTAGATGCGTTGTCAACACTGGCTCATCATGATAATGCAGTGGCACTTGGCCGGCGTATGTGTGAGAAACTTAAGGAGCTTATACCGCGTCAGCAGTTTGACATTGCGATACAGGCAGCTATAGGTTCTAAGATTGTTGCGCGTGAAACTGTGAAATGCGTGCGTAAGGATGTTACTGCAAAATGTTATGGCGGTGACGTTAGTCGTAAACGTAAATTGCTTGAAAAACAAAAACGAGGAAAAAAGCGCATGAAACAGATAGGTAATGTGGAAGTGCCGCAAAAGGCTTTCCTTGCTGTGTTGAAGTTGGATTGATGAGATTATAAAGAAACAGCCTTATAATCACCATGAAAAGAAATAAATCTTTCAAGTGTTACTTGTAAAGAAATGAATAAAAAAGGAGGGAACCATGAAAGAAGTGTTAAAGAACAAACGTGACATAGCACGAGAGCTTGCAAGAAAATATAGTACAATGACTCATGACGAGCTTGACATTCTTGAAAGCACCCTTGTGCCTATGAAGTTTGCAAAAAGCGAGATGATCCTGAAAGAGGGTGAAATGTGCAAGCACATTTACTATATAGAAAAAGGTCTCGTACGTCAATTCTATTTTAAAAAAGGGAAAGAGGTGACTGAACACATGGCGGCTGAAGGTGAGATTGTTATGTGTATAGAAAGTCTTTTTAAGGAAGAACCTACATATTTGCAAGTTGAAGCCCTTGAACCTGTCTTGATTTACGCATTACCTAAAAAACGTTTGGAAGAAGTGGCCTTGCATAATGTGAATATTCAAATATTGTATAGGAAAATACTTGAAGAATCACTTATCAATTCACAAATACATGCCGATCTTGTACGTTTTGAAACGGCGCAGGATCGTTACCAAAGATTTTGTAAAAGGTCTCCACAAATTGCATTGCGTGCACCGTTGGTTTACGTAGCAAGTTATTTGCAGATGACTCCTGAAACGTTGAGTCGAGTGCGTTCAAATATAACTTTGGGATAATAAAAAGCATTGTTGTTGGTTCTGAAGCTAAAAGACCATGACAATGCTTTTTATTTTATAAATTTCATTAACGATTGGTTGTTTTTCTATAGATGAAAAAGTTATATAGAACATTTATAATTAATGAATTATAATTTATATCGCAAAATTAATTGCAATTTATTTGTTTTATTCGTTTATTATTGTTACTTTTGCCAAAGTAAAGAAGAAAATAGTGTTTTACAGATGAAACAGAACATCAGCATATTACACATTATTATACTACGACTTAAGTTTGTCGGAGGAGGTGATAAAGTGTACTGTTGATATATGTTGTATCGATATAGAACCTTTCTCACTTCAGCGTGTGAAAGGTTTTTTGTTAATAATAAAATGCGAATATAATGAGTGAAAGGTTGTTTATTTTCGACACGACACTGCGGGACGGAGAGCAAGTTCCAGGATGTCAACTTAATACAGTAGAAAAGATACAAGTTGCGAAACAATTGGAACAACTTGGGGTTGATGTGATAGAGGCGGGATTTCCTATTTCAAGTCCAGGTGATTTCAACTCTGTAATCGAAATATCAAAGGCTGTGACGTGGCCAGCTATTTGTGCGCTGACACGTGCAGTGGAAAAAGACATTGACATTGCAGCTGAATCCTTGCAGTATGCAAAGCATAAACGAATACACACCGGCATTGGAACAAGCGATTCACATATAAAATATAAGTTTAACAGTAACCGTGAAGAAATCATTGAACGTGCTGTGGCAGCGGTTAAGTATGCAAAAAAATATGTCGAAGATGTTGAGTTTTATGCCGAAGACGCAGGGCGCACGGATAATGAGTATCTCGCCAGAGTGATAGAAGCTGTTATTAAAGCTGGTGCAACAGTGGTGAACATCCCAGACACAACTGGCTATTGTCTTCCGAGTGAATATGGTGAAAAAATAAGATATTTAGTTGAACACGTTGATAATATAGACAAAGCTATCATTTCAACCCATTGCCACAATGACTTGGGTATGGCTACGGCTAACACATTAAGCGGAATAGTCAATGGCGCACGACAAGTGGAAGTAACTGTTAACGGAATAGGGGAGAGAGCAGGGAATACTTCGCTTGAAGAAATTTCCATGATTTTAAAGTGTCATAAGCATTTGGAAATTAATACCAATATCAACACAACAAAAATTTACCCTACAAGCAGAATGGTAAGCAGCTTAATGAATATGCCTGTCCAGCCAAACAAGGCTATTGTTGGGCGTAATGCTTTTGCTCATTCAAGTGGAATACATCAAGATGGTGTGCTGAAGAATGTTGACACCTACGAGATTATGAATCCGAAGGACGTGGGACTTGACGACAACTCAATAGTGCTCACGGCTCGAAGCGGAAGAGCTGCATTAAAATATCGCCTTGGAGTGCTTGGCGTCAATATTGATGATGAAAATAAGATTGACAAAATTTATCAGAGTTTCTTGAAACTGGCCGATAAGAAAAAAGAAATCAATGATGACGACATTTTGATGCTTGCTGGTGCGGACAGGGCGGAGGCTCACTCCGTGAAACTTGACTTCTTGCAAGTGACGACTGGCATGGGCGTAAAGAGTGTGGCAAGTATCGGTCTTGATATTTCGGGGCAGAAGTTTGAAGAAGCATCAACAGGGAACGGTCCGGTTGATGCCGCAATTAAAGCCTTAAAGAAAATAATACAAAAGCATATGGTGCTGAAAGAATTTACGATACAAGCAATCAGTAAGGGCTCTGACGATATTGGCAAAGTTCATATGCAAGTTGAATATAACGGAAATATTTATTATGGATTTGGGGCAAATACTGATATTGTAACGGCCTCGGTAGAAGCGTATATTGATTGTATTAATAAGTTTAAATAAAATGGCACTTTTAAGATGTATTTCTTATTTCATGTGTAAAATAACTTTATAAATATGAATACACTTTTTGATAAAATATGGGACAAGCACGTCGTGCAAGTCATAAAAGACGGTCCGACACAACTTTATATAGATAGGTTGTATTGTCACGAAGTGACTTCGCCTCAGGCATTTTCTGGATTACGTGAACGTGGTCTTAAATGTTTCAGGCCAAGGCAAATTTTCTGTATGCCGGATCATAACACACCGACACACGACCAAGACAAGCCTATAGCAGACCCCGTTTCAAGGAGACAAGTTGAAACGTTGAAGAACAATGCTAAAGAATTTGGACTGTCTTATTATGGCATGATGGATGAAAATAACGGAATTATCCATGTTGTAGGCCTAGAAAAAGGTTTGTCTTTGCCAGGTATGACTATCGTTTGTGGTGATTCACATACAAGCACTCATGGTGCAGTTGGTGCCGTGGCTTTCGGTATAGGAACAAGCGAAGTTGAAATGGTTATGGCTTCTCAATGTATTCTGCAACAAAAGCCTAAATCCATGAGAATAAGAATTAATGGAGAGCTTGGTAACGGTGTTACAGCGAAAGACGTGGCTCTTTATTTGATGGCAAAAATTTCAACTTCTGGTGCAACTGGTTATTTCATTGAATATGCAGGCTCTGTTGTTGAAAATCTGTCAATGGAAGGACGATTGACTTTATGTAATCTGTCTATTGAGATGGGGGCGCGCGGTGGATTTATGGCTCCGGACGAAAAAACATTTGAATATCTCAAAAATAAAGAATTTGCCCCAAAGGGGGTTGATTGGGATAAAGCATTATCTTATTGGAGGACATTGAAAAGTGATGATGATGCCAAATTTGATAAAGAGCTGATATTTGACGGAGCTGATATAGAGCCTCGCATAACTTATGGAACTAATCCCGGTATGGGAATTAGCATATCTGGAAATATACCAACTGTTGAAGAGATTGGAGAGGGTGGTAAGGCTTCCTTCTTAAAGGCCTTGAATTATATGGGTTTTAAGCCTGGAGAGAAACTTCTTGGGAAAAAGGTTGATTATGTATTTTTAGGAGCTTGCACAAATGGTCGTATTGAAGACTTCAGGGCTTTTGCTTCTGTTGTGAGAGGCAAAAAGAAAGCAGACAATATTGTTGCATGGTTAGTTCCGGGGTCGTGGGCTGTTGAACGTCAGGTAAGAAAAGAAGGCATTGATAAAGTATTGGCAGATGCAGGGTTTGAAATACGACAACCGGGATGTTCGGCGTGCCTTGCAATGAATGATGATAAAGTGCCATCAGGGAAATATTCAGTTTCAACAAGTAATAGAAATTTTGAAGGGCGTCAAGGCCCTGGTGCACGCACCATTTTAGCCAGTCCATTAGTTGCGGCAGCTGCTGCCGTTACAGGTGTTATAACAGATCCACGTGATTTGATATAAATTATTATGTTACTTATAAAAAACAATAATTGATATGAAACAAAAATTCAACATAATAACAAGCACTTGTGTTCCGTTGCCATTAGAAAACGTTGACACAGACCAAATAATACCTGCACGTTTTTTAAAATCTACTGATAAAAAGGGCTTTGGAGATAACCTTTTTAGAGATTGGCGGTATGATAAGGATGGTTCCATAAAAAGAGATTTTGTGTTGAATAATCCTGAATATGGAGGGGAGATTCTTGTGACAGGTAAAAATTTTGGTTGTGGATCAAGCCGCGAACATGCGGCATGGGCTATTGCAGGGTATGGATTTAGGGTTGTGATAAGCAGTTTTTTTGCCGATATACATAAAAACAATGAATTAAATAATTTTGTTTTGCCCGTTGTCGTTTCAGAGCAATTTCTAACAGAACTTTTCAGCAGTATTGCGGAAAATCCTAAAACAGTGGTAGAAGTAGATTTGCCAAATCAAAGGGTAACAAACAAAGAAACAGGGCATAGTGAGAATTTTGAAATTAACGGATATAAAAAGCATTGTTTGATAAATGGTTTTGATGATATAGACTATTTATTGCAAAATAAGGACAAAATAGAAGAATGGGAACGCCGGAACAAATAAAGTCACATACCAAGATACCGCCGTTTATAGAAATAATGGATAGTACGTTGCGTGATGGTGAACAAACCAATGGTGTGTCTTTTCTTCCGCATGAAAAATTGATGATAGCTAAAATGCTTCTCAATGGCATTGCTGTTGACCGCATTGAAGTTGCTTCGGCACGAGTTTCTGCAGGAGAAAAAGATGCAGTTACTATGATTTGCCGTTACGCCAATCAGATAGGAAAATTGCGGAATGTCGAGGTTCTGGGCTTTGTTGATGGTAAGAAAAGTGTTGATTGGATTGCCGCTTGTGGCTGTAAGGTTATAAATCTTTTGGCAAAAGGCTCATTAAGACATTGTGTCGGACAGCTGCATAAGACACGGGAAGAGCACGCCAATGATATTATCGAAGTTGTGGATTATGCCAAGTCATATGATATGGATGTAAATCTTTATCTTGAAGATTGGAGCAATGGGATGAAAGATACGCCTGAATATGTTTATGGATTATTAGACAAATTGGCAACAAAGCGTATCAAACGTTTTATGCTACCTGACACTCTGGGGGTACTAAATCCATTACAAGTAGTGGAATATATGCGCAAAATGGTCAAAAGGTACCCTGAAGTGCATTTTGATTTTCACGCACATAATGATTATGATTTAGCTGTAAGCAACTCGCTTGCTGCTGTATTGAGCGGTGCCAAGGGGTTACACGTTACGGTAAACGGGTTAGGTGAGCGTTGCGGAAATGCCCCGTTGGCAAGTGTCCAGGTAATCTTGAAAGACCAGTTTCATGCTAAGACAAGCATACGCGAGAAACGCTTGAATGACGTTAGTCGTCTTGTTGAAGGATATTCAGGTATCGCCGTAGCCCCTAATCAGCCTATTGTTGGTGAGAACGTTTTTACGCAAGTGGCTGGAGTCCACGCCGATGGGGACAATAAGGCTAACCTTTACAGTAATGCCCTTGTGCCGGAACGTTTTGGGCGTAAGCGTGAGTATGCATTGGGTAAAACGAGCGGTAAAGCAAATATAGACAAAAATCTTCAAGAATTGGGATTAGAACTAACTCCAGAACAGACGATAAAAGTAACTCAACGCATTACAGAGTTGGGCGACCGTAAAAAGTTCGTCACTCAAGAAGATTTGCCATATATCGTAAATGACGTTTTAAAACACAACGTACCAGAAGAAAAAGTGAAATTAATAAGTTATATGGTCTCTTCTGCATACGGACTTAAACCTGTGGCAAGTGTGAAAGTTGAGATTAACGGAATGCAATACGAGACAGAAGCTATGGGTGACGGACAGTATGACGCATTAGTTAAAGCATTGCGGAAAATATATAAAGATTATTTAAACCGCACATTTCCGTTACTTACCAATTACAGTGTGACAATACCACCTGGAGGACGTACTGACGCTTTAGTACAAACAGTGATAACGTGGAGTAATGGAGACAAGACCATTAAGACGCGAGGACTTGATGCCGATCAGACGGAAGCCGCGATTAAGGCAACTTTCAAGATGTTAAATATCTTTGAAGGTTTAAATGCTTGATTGGGACTTCTTACATCTTAGGGGGTATATTGATTTTGACAAATAATTTGTTTTTAAAAGTGATAAAATATATTAAGATATGAATTTAAAAATTGCAATTCTTCCTGGTGACGGAATTGGGCCGGAGATAATGGTACAAGGCAAAGCTGTACTTGATGCAGTGGCAGCTAAATTTGGTCATAAAATGGCCTATAAAGAGGCTATATGTGGTGCTGTGGCCATAGATAAAGTAGGCGACCCTTTCCCTGAAGAAACTTATGAAATTTGTAAATGGGCAGACGCCGTGCTGTTCGCAGCCGTTGGAGATCCACGTTTTGATAACGATCCTACAGCGAAAGTGCGTCCGGAGCAGGGTTTGTTGGCTATGCGTAAAAAACTCGGTTTGTTCGCCAATATCCGTCCGGTGCAGACATTCAAATGTTTGCTACATAAATCGCCGTTGAAAGACGAACTCATAAAAGACGCTGATTTCATATGTATCCGTGAACTTACAGGTGGAATGTACTTCGGTGAGAAGTACCAAGACAATGACAAGGCATACGACACGAATTATTATACCCGTCCTGAAATAGAGCGTATATTGCGCGTGGCTTATGCTTATGCACGCAAGCGCAAGCATCACTTGACAGTTGTTGATAAGGCTAATGTGTTGGCATCCAGCCGTTTATGGCGTCAGGTTGCAAAAGAACTTGAACTTGAATATCCAGATGTGAAAACGGATTATATGTTTGTTGACAACGCTTCTATGCGTATGCTTGTAGAGCCGACATTCTTCGATGTAATGGTTACGGAAAATACATTTGGAGATATTCTTACCGATGAAGGCAGTTGCATATCTGGCAGCATGGGGCTTCTTCCGTCCGCATCCACGGGCGAAAGTACACCCGTGTTTGAGCCTGTGCACGGCTCATGGCCGCAAGCGGCGGGTAAGAACATCGCCAATCCATTGGCTCAAATTCTTTCTGTAGCCATGCTTCTTGAATATTTTGATCTTAAAGATGAGGGTAATTTAGTCCGTAGGGCAGTTGATGAGTCACTTGATGCCAACGTTCGCACGCCTGAAATACAGGTTGAAGACGGCGCGACGTATGGAACAAAAGAAGTGGGAGAGTGGATTACCAACTATATAAGGATTGCATGATAAGGATTGCAGACTTTTTTATAAAAAACAATATAACCTGTTGCGATTGTTAGACGACATAGCAACAGGTTATATTTTGTTTATCAAAGTCGCTTTATACCATGCTCATAAAGCCATTTATCGCAATCGTCAAACAGCAAATCTGTTTTCTTAAAATACTCTTTCATTTCTTTCTTACTTTTATTGCCGAACAGATCGTTTCCCATTTTTACTGCGTTGTCTTCTCCTATTATTTCTTTCATATCATTGATGAATTGTTTTGCTTTATACGGAAAAACAACCTGCGTCTTATTGAACCAGTACAGGTATAAAGTTATATATTTTGTGTAGCTGACGCCGAATGTTCCTGTATGTTTTTCCTTTGTGCTTGGGATGCTACAGTATGACATACATTTACCGTGTTTCCTGATGTGCACAAGTTTGTAGACTTTTTTATCTTTGTCCCATAATTTAGGTTGGCTGCTGGCATAACAGACATACACTTCGCCCTTTACGTAGTCGCCTGCATTGGTTAATATCGCTATGCTGTCTACATCACGTGCAGACAATTTTATTTCATTGCCATCTGTCTGTACGGTTAATTTGTTTTCAACTGTAGGGTATGCCTGACGTGCTGTGAACCAGTCTTTTACAAGTTTTCCCTCAATAACAGTTTTTCCGTTAACAGCGGATTCCTTCACCAGATAGACTTTTACAAATGGTAATTCTTTCTTTTTTGCCTGAATGGATGTGCTCGACAGACAGATGAGAAGCAGCATCCCAATAAATCTTAACACTTTCATAAATTTCAGTTTTAGTTGAATTATAATGGACAATATCAGACGAATATAATGTTGCGGCATAGCCGACAATAATGAAAATATATCAACAAAGATAAATATTTTAATCAGCAAAAACAGTCAACTATATAATACTTTTTTCAATTTGTTGCAAATGTAGTAAATTTAATTGATTGTTTTATTTTTTTTGTTTAAAATATCGTTAATATAAAAGAGACTATGCTAAATGCTGAAGTTCCCGTTCAAATAACACTTCATTTGAACGGGAACTTCAGCATTTGCGGTTATGCAGATTTATCTTTTTCCGTAAATCGCAACTTTGACGACGCCATCTTTACGGTTTTCAAATATATTGTATGCCGTTTCTATTTCGTCGAGAGTGAAGCGATGGGTTATAAGAGGTGTGGTGTCAATCTTGCCCTGCTCGATTAAATGGAGTATTTCTTCACAATCACAACCGTCAACGCCGCCGGTCTTGAACGTAAGGTTCTTGCCGTACATATCGGGTAGGGGGAGCACCTGGGGCTTATCATACATTGCAACAATCGTGACAATGGCGTTCGGGCGAGCGCACTTCCACGCCGTCTGAAACGTATCGCCGCCACCGGCGACCTCAATGACAACATCCGCGCCTCCGTGGTCGCTGTTGCGCATCACAAAATCTTCGCATTCATCGGGAGTAGTCACAAGTATGCCGGGATAATGCTCGCGGATGAAGCGTATGCGCTCTTCAGATTTCTCGCAAACGATAATCCGCTTGGGATGCTTAAGCATTGTGCAAAGCAATGTGCAGACTCCGGTTGGCCCGGCACCGATGATGAGCACCGTGTCTTCTGCTGATATTTCCGATATTCGTGCCGCCCAGAAACCCGTGGCGAGTATGTCGCCGACGAACAAAGCCTGCTCGTCGCTGACGCTACCAGGTATCCGGTTGAGCCCTTGGTCGGCGTGCGGCACACGGACGAATTCAGTCTGCCCGCCGTCAATGCGGCATCCGAGAGCCCATCCTCCGTCCTTATCGGTGCAGTTGTTCACGTATCCATGTTTGCAGAAAAAACATTCACCGCAAAAGGTCTCCACGTTTACGGCCACACGGTCGCCCGGTTTTACTTTGGTTACGGCCGCCCCTGTCTGTTCCACGACGCCAACCATCTCGTGCCCGACCGTAATTCCCGGCACTGCGCGCGGCACACTACCGTGCTTAATGTGTAAATCGCTTGTGCAGATGCTGCTTAGGGTTACGCGCACTATTGCGTCACGGTCGTCTTGCAAGACTGGTTTGGGTTTGTCTGTAAAGGCAAAGTTATGCGGTCCGATATATGTGTATGCCAACATAATGCAATTACATTAATTATATGTATTTCTTCTCTTCACTTCCTATTTCTGCGTATGAACATTCCCGATGAAATCGGCTGTTTTGTAATTGACGGCAAATCATCGTGTGATTAGCCGTCAATTACACCGTAAAAAGCCATCAATCGCAATGCGAAAGACGCCCTTTTGCAAGCCTGCTTGTTTCAGCCCATTTCATCGGTGTTTGTATCGTAAACAGAAATTCGTGATTTTCAATGGTTTACAGAGTATTGTTAAACCTTCTTACTATCAGCTTTCGCTTGGAATTTTTCTGCGTTTATGATAAACCGTTCATGAGTTCCTGTGCCGATAATCCCCATTTCATCGTAAACGTCAGCCTTGAATTTCAGCCGCCGTCCGTCTACTTCTATCAGTTCGGTTTCACATTTCACTGTCATACCCAACGGGGTGGGGGCTACATGGCTGATGTCAAGTTTCGTGCCTACTGTGGCTTGGCCGTCTTCCAAGTGTGGCGCGACGCTTTTCCATGCGGTTTCTTCGATAAGGGCTATCATCGCTGGCGTGGCAAAAACCGCAAGCGTTCCGCTGCCCATCATTGCGGCAGTCTTGTTGTTAGTAACGGTTAATTCGATAGAATTTTTAATACCTGTCTCCATAATTTGATATTTTTCTGCAAAAATAGATAATGTGTGCGAGATTATGGAATTTTATCAACTAAAATTTTGTGAACAAACATATTTGCCTTATTTTTGCATAAATTTGTGTGTACCAGATGAAAAGGTTGTTATTTGTTACCATTGCGTTATTGGTAAGTTTTTCGCTTAGTGCCCAGTTAAGGTGGAACTCTGTCTATCAGGCGTATATCGACCAATATAAGGATTTAGCCATCGCCGAGATGCTGAAATATGACATCCCGGCAAGCATAACCTTAGCCCAGGGGCTGCTTGAGAGCGGTGCCGGGCAAAGCAAACTGGCCCGCGAGAGTAACAATCATTTTGGTATTAAATGTCATGACTGGGTTGGTGGTAAATCATATCATGACGACGACGCAAAAAATGAATGTTTCAGGGCATACCGTGATGTTTATGAAAGCTATGAAGATCATAGCAGATTCCTATCGCGTCAACCGCGTTACCGCAGCCTGTTCAAGTTGAAAAAGACAGACTATAAGGGCTGGGCGCGTGGCTTGAAGCGTTGTGGTTACGCCACAAATCCCGCATACGCCAAGCAGCTGATAAACATTATCGAGCTTTATAAGCTGCATCATTATGACAAGGCGAAGAAATATGACAAGTTCATGGTGGAGCGATCGTCTGTAAAGGACGTTGGTACCGGTTTGAACTTACATCCGATACATATTTATAATAAGAATTATTATTTGAAAGCAAGACCAGGAGATACGTTCAGATCGATAGGTAAAGAAGTCGGTATATCATATAAAAAAATAGCGAAGTACAATGAACGTGATAAGGATGACAAATTGATTCCGGGGGAAATCATATATTTAAAGAAGAAACAGAAAAAAGCGGAAAAGACCTATAAGAAGCGTCCGCACAGGGTAAAAGTCGGCGAAAGTATGTATTCGATTTCCCAATATTACGGAATAAGGCTGTCGAGTCTTTATAAGATGAATGATCTCGGACCTGATTATTCAATTCAGGTGGGTGACTTGCTTAGAGTTAGGTGAAAATAATAAGATGCCATAATGTGATATAACACCTTATTTAAAATGTCAACTAACGGGCATTATGATAAATATGAATTTATGCAAGTTTAATAACCCGCTTCTGGCTCAATAAAAATAATTGTTCAAGGAATCGAATGAAAGACTGTATAGAACTCAAAAATGTCAGGGTTAATAACCTGAAAAATATTTCGTTAGAAGTGCCGCACAACAAGTTTATTGTTGTTACAGGCGTATCTGGTTCAGGTAAGTCGTCATTAGCGTTTGACACACTCTATGCTGAAGGACAACGCCGATATGTAGAAAGTCTTTCGGCGTATGCCCGACAGTTTTTAGGGCGTATGAACAAACCTGATTTTGATTATATCAAAGGATTGCCCCCCGCCATCGCCGTAGAACAAAAAGTAAATACAAGAAATCCACGTTCTACAGTAGGTACGAGTACAGAAATTTATGATTATCTCAGAATGCTGTTTGCACGTATTGGGCGCACATATTCACCCATAAGTGGTGTCGAGGTTAAGCGTCATAACAGTGAAGACATACTGAAATGCGTATTTTCTTATTCTAAAGGTACAAAGTTTGTAATATTGTCACGTTTGCATATAAACGAGGGCTATTCTTTTGAGAAACAGCTGAGAATGTATTTACAGCAGGGATACTCTCGTATTTATCATAATGGAGGATTCGTGCAAATAGAGGATATTGCAGAAAATCTGGACGCTTACAGGCCTGAAGATGTGTTTATTTTGATTGACAGATTGTCTGTAGACGATTCAACAGACACTATTTCACGCATTAATGATTCGGTTGAAACAGCATTTTATGAGGGTGATGGTTCATGTAGGCTTGTGTTTTTTCCTTCAAATATTACTTATGACTTTTCAGACAAGTTTGAAGCTGACGGGATATGTTTTGAAGAACCTAATGACAATATGTTTTCGTTTAATTCCCCTATCGGCGCGTGTCCTGTTTGCGAAGGCTTCGGAAATGTCATCGGCATAGATGAAAAGTTGGTAATACCTAATCCATCTTTAAGCGTTTATGATGGTTGTGTGCAATGTTGGCACGGTGAAAAGATGGAACAATGGAAAATAGAATTTTGCCTTCAGGCAGATAAAGACAAGTTTCCAATTTTTGAACCGTATTATAGTCTGTCAGCAAAGCATAAAGATTGGCTTTGGCACGGTCTGCCATGCCAGTCGAAACGAGAATTGCGGGAAAAAGTGTGTATCGATTCGTTTTTCCAAATGTTAAAGGAAAACCAGTATAAGATACAATACCGTGTAATGTTGAGCCGTTATCGCGGCAAGACCACTTGTTTTGAATGTAAGGGCACAAGGCTAAAGAAAGAGGCTAATTATGTGAAAATCAACGGAATGAGTATAAGTAATCTCGTTGAAATGCCTATTACCAATTTGAAACAATGGTTTGACAATTTGCAGCTTGATGAACATGAGCAAGAAATAAGCAGGCGACTGTTGACGGAAATAAACAACAGGTTGCATTTTTTGGTAGAAGTAGGTTTGGGATATTTAACGCTAAACCGCACTTCAAGCAGTCTCTCTGGTGGTGAAAGCCAACGTATCAACCTGACTACGGCTTTAGGTAGTAGTTTGGTTGGATCACTTTACATTCTTGATGAACCAAGCATAGGACTGCACAGCCGTGACACATTCAGGCTGATAAAAGTTTTGAAAGAGTTGCAATTATTAGGCAACACTGTGATGGTGGTGGAGCATGATGAAGACATCATAAAGTCTGCGGATTTTCTTATTGACCTTGGACCGGATGCAGGCAGCCAAGGTGGTGAAATTGTGTATTCCGGTATTCCTTCCAAACTTTGTCAAGGTGATGAAGAAAAATATCAAAATAGTCATACTGTAAAATATCTTTTTGGAAAAGAAAATATACCATTGCCATCAAGTAGAAGGCCTTGGAACAAAAGTATCATTGTGAAAGGAGCCAGGATGAACAACTTGAAGGGCATTGATGTGAAATTTCCAATGAATGTCTTGACGGTAGTCACAGGGGTTAGTGGTTCAGGAAAGTCGTCATTGGTAAGAGGTATTTTATTCCCGGCGTTAAAGCGCAAACTTGATGAAGTGGCTGATGTGCCTGGAGAATTTGCAGGATTGGATGGTGACTGGAAAGGCATACGGCACGTAGAAATGGTAAATCAAAATCCCATAGGGAAAAGTTCGCGCTCTAATCCTGTGACATATGTTAAGGCATTTGATGACATTAGACAGATTTTTGCCGAACAACCATTGGCACAGCAAATGGGATTTACAGCACAATATTTTTCGTTTAATACAGACGGAGGACGTTGTGAGACTTGTAAAGGGACAGGGGTAATAACCGTGGAGATGCAATTCATGGCTGATTTGGAACTTGAGTGTGACGCGTGTCATGGAAAAAGATTTAAGTCAGATGTGCTCGATGTGAAATTCTGTGGTAAGAACATATTTGATGTTCTGCAAATGACAGTTGAGGAAGCGATTGTTTTTTTCGGCCAAAACGGACAAGACTCCATTGTACGAAAACTTAAGCCCTTAGTTGATGTGGGGCTTGGCTATATTAAACTCGGACAAAGTTCGTCTACTTTATCAGGCGGAGAAAATCAACGTGTTAAGTTGGCTTATTTTTTGAGTCAAGAAAAGTGCGACCCTACCCTATTTATTTTTGATGAACCTACGACTGGTTTGCATTTTCATGACATAAAAAAACTTTTAAAGGCTTTTGATGTTTTAATCTGTCATGGGCACACTGTGGTTGTGATAGAGCATAACTTGGATGTGGCGAAATGTGCAGATCACATAATAGATTTGGGACCGGATGGTGGTGATAAAGGTGGAAAACTCATTTTTTCTGGAACCCCTGAGGGCATTGTAAAATGCAAAGAAAGTATTACAGGTGAGTACCTTAAAAAGAAATTAAACATTAAATATCAATGATTTTATAGTGTGATTTGAAAAAATAAGTTAAAATATAATGATTGCACACTAACAAATTCACGTGATTAAATAAAATTTTATACCTTTGCACCGTTCAAAAAAGAACGCCGATATGGCTCAGTTGGTAGAGCAATTCATTCGTAATGAATAGGTCCCGGGTTCGAGTCCCGGTATCGGCTCTTAGGAGAATGTTGCGGTAATAGCTCAGTTGGTAGAGCACTAGCTTCCCAAGCTGGGGGTCGCGAGTTCGAGCCTCGTTTACCGCTCTTTTATTAAATTACTGAAAATCAGACAATTACATAAAAAAGGCGGTAAAAACAACCGCCTTTTTCTTTTATATTTAGCCCTAAAAATATGTGGTCTATACACAGAAAAACGTTACTCGAAGACTTCCTCTATGCCGCCGGGCACGTAGTCGTCGAATTCAGACGAACAGGGATTGAAATCTTCCGGAATGTCAAACTTTTCGCTGGGGTCGTATCCCAACGAGCGGTCGGAGAACACCTTTTTCATATATAACGCCCATACGGGTAGAGCCATATTTGCGCCCTGCCCCATACGTGTTGAGTCAAAGTGGATGTCACGGTCTTCACCGCCCACCCAGCAGCCACTGACAAGTGACGGTGTGAACCCCATGAACCAAGCATCGGCGTTGCGGTTGGTAGTACCAGTCTTTCCGCCCATGTCGCAATCAATATTGTAACGATACCTCATGCGGCTGCCCGTACCTCCGTTCATCACGGCACGTAGCATCTCAAGCATCTTGTAAGTACTCTCCTCACTGATAACTTCGTTCATGCGTGGTTGAAAGGTCGCAACAATATTGCCCTCGTTGTCTTCAATCTTGGTGACATACATCGGCGAACTGTGTATTCCGTTGTTTGCGAAGGTAGTATATGCACTTACCATCTCGCTCACCGACACTTCGTTAGGCCCCAAGCAGAGCACCATAGAGGGGTAAGCGCCGAAGGTGTTGATACCGAAGTCATTAAGTATGTGTAAGAAGTCTTGCGGGTTGAGGCGGCTCATGAGGTAGGCCGAAATCCAGTTGTTCGACTGCGCCAACCCCCATTTGAGCGTAACCATCTGACCATAACGCGCTCGGCTACCGTTACGTGGAGTCCAATTGCCGTAAGTCTGTTGCACGTTAGGAGCAACGTCGCAAGGCGACATTCCGTTTGACATACACAAAGCATAAAGGAAAGGTTTGATGGTAGAGCCGACCTGACGGCGGCCCTGTGTCGCCATATCATACGTGAAGTACGTGAAATCCACACCGCCGACGTAGGCCTTGACAGCCCCGTTGCGCGGATCCATGCTTACAAAGCCGGCGCGGAGAAAAGACTTGATGTAACGTATCGAGTCAAGCGGCGTCATTACAGTGTCAACATCGCCATGGTAAGTGAATACGGACATCTCCACCGGTGTGCGGAACGCCTTTTGTATTTCTTCGTCCGTAGCCCCCTGCTCCTTCATAGCCCGGTAACGTTCACTCTGGCGTATCGAACGGTTGAGTATACCGCGCACCTCGGCCGGCGTCAGGGCATTGGTAAACGGGGCGTTTGGCTTATTCCTGTTTTCCTTCGAAAACGCCGGCTGTAGATAATGGCCTACGTGCTGCAAGACGGCTTCCTCTGCGTAACGCTGCATTCGAGAGTCTATCGTCGTAAATATCTTCAAGCCGTCGGTGTAAACGTTGTACGGCTCGCCGTTCTTCTTAAAATTCTTGTTACACCAGCCATAGAGCGGATCATTCTCCCAAGCAGTAGAGTCGATGGAATACTGCACGCGGTTCCATGACGGATAATCGTCCGGTTTCGGTTTTTCAGCCATGATGTAGCGGCGAAGGAACTCCCTGAAATATGTGGCCATACCGTCTTTATGGTCGATACGGTGAAAGTTTAACGTAAGGGGCGCATCGTGTGCCTCACGGTATTCGCTTTCGGAAATGTAACCGACCTTGAGCATCTGTCCAAGCACTACATTACGCCGTTCGATGCACCTGTCTGGAAATCTTACGGGATTGAAATAAGATGGATTTTTACAAAGACCTATCAATGTCGCGGCCTCAGTGAGGTTCAGGTTCTTTGGTTCTTTACGGAAATAAACGTCGGAAGCGGTCTTTATACCGACGGCGTTATGGAGGAAGTCGAAGTAATTAAGATACATCATGATGATTTCCTCCTTGGTGTAAAACCGTTCGAGCTTTACGGCGATTACCCATTCAATAGGTTTCTGCATCACTCGTTCGAGCGTACTCTTGGCCGTGGCTGAATACAACTGCTTGGCAAGCTGCTGGGTAATAGTGGAGCCGCCACCCGCGCTCTTCTGTCCAAGTATGCCGCGTTTCACCACCGCGCGTGTCAACGCTATGAAGTCTATACCCGAATGGTCGTAAAACCTTTCGTCCTCAGTGGCAACAAGGGCCTTGACAAGATACGGTGAAAGGTTGTCATAATCCACAAGTATGCGGTTCTCACGGTTCATGCTATACGTGCCAAGTATTTTGCCGTCAACCGAATACACTTGTGAGGCGTACTTACTGATGGGGTTCTGCAAATCGGCGATGTCAGGCATATAGCCTATCCAACCAAACCAAATAGACGTGAACGCTATTGCCAAAAAAATTATTGAGGCGCAAAGAAGTCCCCACAATACGCGTACAAATGCTTTTCTCATTATATAATATGGATATGAACTAATTAGCTGCAAAAATACTATTTTTCTTTTGATTTATCGACCATAAATTAAAAATAATGCGTAACTTAGCACTCGAATTTGAAATCACAATATTAATGGGAAAACATAACTTCGTAACTATCGCCGACTTATCAAAAGAAAAAATCCTATATTTGATAAAATCGGCGCAAGAGTTTGAAAAACATCCGAACCGGGAAATTCTTAAAGGCAAAGTGGTGGCGACGCTGTTTTTCGAGCCGTCAACCCGTACAAGGCTCAGCTTCGAGACTGCGGCAAACAGACTTGGAGCTCGTGTAATAGGCTTCAGTGACGCCAAAGTGACAAGTGCTACCAAAGGCGAGACGCTGAAAGACACAATCTTGATGGTGTCTAACTATGCCGATATTATCGTGATGAGGCACTATATTGAGGGGGCGGCGCAATATGCCAGCGAAGTAGCACCTGTGCCAATCATCAACGCCGGGGACGGGGCGCACCAGCATCCGTCACAATGTATGCTTGACTTGTACTCAATATATAAGACACAAGGGAGACTGGACAACCTCGACATCTGTCTCGTTGGCGATTTGAAATATGGCCGTACGGTACACTCGTTGATCATGGCAATGCGCCACTTTAACCCGACATTTCATTTTATAGCTCCTAAAGAGCTTGCAATGCCGGACGAATACAAGTTGTATTGCAAGGAGAATGGCATAAAGTTCAAAGAGCATACAGAGTTCAACGACGAGACGATAAGCAAGGCCGACATATTATATATGACGCGTGTACAGAAAGAAAGGTTTTCAGACCTGATGGAATACGAAAAGGTAAAGAACGTCTATATCCTGAAAAATGATATGTTGAAAAACGCCCGCAAGAACATGAAAATACTGCATCCTCTGCCCCGTGTTAACGAAATAGAGTATGAAGTTGACACCAACCCGCACGCTTACTACATACAACAAGCGCAAAACGGGCTTTATGCGCGTGAGGCCATAATTTGCGATGTGCTCGGAATATCATTTGATGAAATCATTACCGATAAGACCATCATCGAGTAAGAACAAGGAAAGCCTTACGCAAAGCAACAAAAAGCAAAAATATGCGGAGTGAAAACCGCAATAACCGAAAAGTCTGTTAAAAACAAAATAGCGATGAGCAAAAAAGAAAGACTGGTGGCGGCGATAGAAAACGGAACCGTCATTGACCACATTCCTTCTGAAAAAACATACGAAGTGGCAAACATACTGAACCTGCAAAACCTTGACACTGTTGTGACAATAGGTTACAATTATCTGTCAAAAAAGATTGGACGGAAAGGCATAATAAAGGTGGAAAACAAATTCTTCTCTGATGAAGAAATATCAAGACTGTCAGTGGTTGCCCCAAACGTGGTACTGAATATAATCAAGAACTACGAGGTCGTGGAAAAGAAGAAAGTGGAAACTCCTGACGAACTGCACGGCATAGTAAAATGCAATAATCCTAAATGCGTAACAAACAACGAGCCGATGAAGACCGTCTTCACTGTAATTGACAAGAATAAAGGCATAATAAGATGCCATTATTGTGATAAAGAACAGAACATGAACCACGTAGAACTACTTTAATTCCGATAAACAAAATCTAAGGAATATAACAATACATCCAAAATAACATCAATATGAAAAGAGACCAAGTGATTTTCGACCTCATCGAAAGAGAACATCAAAGACAGTTGAAAGGAATGGAGCTCATAGCCTCGGAAAATTTCGTAAGCGAAGAAGTAATGCAGGCGATGGGCTCTTGTCTAACCAACAAATACGCCGAAGGACTGCCGGGCAAAAGATATTACGGCGGTTGCGGCGTTGTTGACGAAGTTGAGAACTTAGCCATCGAAAGAGTTAAGAAGTTATTTGGAGCTGAATTTGCCAATGTACAGCCGCACTCTGGCGCACAAGCAAATGCGGCCGTATTGCTGACGGTTCTCAATCCAGGGGATACGTTCCTCGGACTGAACTTGGCTCATGGCGGACACCTTTCACACGGTTCAAGCGTAAACACTTCAGGCATACTTTATCACGCGATCGGCTACAACCTCAACAAAGAGACCGGTCGTGTTGACTATAATGAGATGGAACAACTCGCTTTAGAGCACAAACCTAAGCTGATAATCGGCGGTGGCTCGGCATATAGCAGAGAATGGGATTACAAACGTATGCGTGAAATAGCTGACAAGGTTGGTGCAATATTGATGATCGATATGGCTCATCCTGCCGGATTGATAGCCGCCGGTCTGTTAGATAACCCGCTAAAATATGCCCACGTTGTAACATCTACGACACATAAGACGTTGCGTGGTCCGCGTGGCGGCATCATTCTCATGGGCAAAGATTTTGAAAATCCGTGGGGTAAAAAGACACCAAAGGGACAAATAAAGATGATGAGCCAACTGTTGAACAGTGCGGTATTCCCTGGCACACAAGGCGGCCCGCTGGAACACGTCATCGCAGCAAAGGCCGTTGCTTTCAACGAAGCATTGCAACCGGAGTTCAAAGAATGGGCTGCACAGGTGAAAAAGAACGCGGCCGTACTGGCAGACGAATTGATGAAACGTGGTTTTGACATCGTAAGCGGAGGCACGGACAACCACTCTATGCTCGTTGATTTACGCCCAAAATATCCAGAACTGACAGGAAAAGTTGCCGAAAACGCCCTCGTTGCCGCTGACATAACGGTAAACAAGAATATGGTGCCCTACGATACTCGCAGCGCATTCCAAACATCTGGCATCCGTCTCGGTACACCCGCTATAACTACTCGTGGTGCAAAAGAAGACATGATGGTGCTCATTGCCGACCTTATAGAGGAAGTGCTCAACAGCCCCGAAGATGAAAAAGTGATAGCCAAGGTGCGTGAGAAAGTAAATGAAACAATGTCTAAATATCCGCTCTTTGCATATTAAGACTTAACAAAAAAACAATAAAGCCCTGCTGTTTATAGGCGGGGCTTTATCGTTTACAAACAAAGCAAGCTATTCTTCTACCAATTTATTTTCATGCCCAAGGGCTGTCATTACAGAATAACGGGCTTCTTTGTTCATTGCTTCAATCTTACAGAAAAGTTCTTTCATATCGGCACGGTGGGAATCTGATTCATACGGGCATAGCTTCACCTGCTTCTTATATCCTTGATTTAAAGCATATTGCTGCAAATCACTCTCTTCCTCAAGACATAACGGACGAATTATCGTCAGCGGCATTTTTTTCATTTTAAGGCTCACTGGCATAGTTGAAAAGTTGCCCTGAAAAAATAAGTTCATCATTGTTGTATGGATTATGTCATCCATGTGATGTCCCAAAGCAATTTTATTACAGCCAAGTTCTTGCGCCTTCATGAACATTTGCTTGCGTCTGTTCCATGAACATAAGAAACACGGCGACTTGCGTTTGTCCGTATCAGAGTTAAAACCCGTTGTTACAAAATGAAACTTCACACCTCGGCTTTCCGAAAAATCACGTAAATAAGAAATGTCCGACTCATATTTAATGTTTTCCATCCTTATATGCAATGCCTCGACAGAAAACGATGGTTTCTTTATCTTTTGTCTTAAAGCCAACATCTCAAGAAGACACAACGAATCCTTACCTCCAGACAATCCGATAAGCAATTTGTCACCATCTTCAATTAATCCATAATCATAAATCGCTTTTTGAAAGCGACTTATGATTTTTTTCTCAAGTTTTTGTTCCGAGCTGATTGGCATTTTATAAGGATCAAAAGCAAGTTACAATCAAGTTCTCATTCATCTATGCAAAGTGTATACAAAGACATAAGAAATAACTCATTTCATAAAAACCAAATAAACTGCGCATATTATAAATAGAAAAGCCAAGACATGATTCCAATGTAAAGTCTGCCCCTGAAACATGATATTGATGATGACAGCAAATACACCAAGACTTATGCACTCTTGAATAACCTTCAGTTGAATAAGGGAGAACGGGCCACCGTTGCCTTGAAACCCGATACGGTTGGCTGGGACCTGGCAACAATATTCAAAAAAAGCAATTCCCCATGAAAATGCTATCACCCCTATGATGGGCCACTTGGCTGAAATGCCTGAGTCTTGCAACTTTAAATGCCCATACCAAGCAAGCGTCATGAAGACGTTGCTCAGTATGAGTAAAACAATGGTATAAAATCCGTTCATATTTAATTCAAGCCTTTTAATTGCTTATCCATGCTGGCCGCAGCGTGCCTACCATCACCCATCGCAAGAATTACCGTAGCTCCGCCCCGCACAATGTCACCCCCTGCAAAAATCTCAGGACGTGAACTTTGCATTTCTTCATTTACAACTATGGTATTTTTCCGCCCTAACGTCAAGTCCTTTATGGATTTAGGAACGAGCGGGTTGGGTGATACACCTATTGCAACTATCACTTGATCTGTGTCTATTGTGACCGTTTTACCTTCAACAGGCACAGGACTACGACGCCCTGAAGCATCCGGCTCACCGAGCGTCATAACCTGTAAAATGGCCTGTTTTACAGCTCCGTTTTCGTCTGCAATATATTCTACCGGATTATGTAAGCACAAGAAATTGACACCTTCTTCCTTAGCGTGTTTCACTTCCTCTGCACGCGCCGGCATTTCTGCTTCTGAACGACGATAAACAATCGTTACGTCAGCGCCAAGGCGCTTCGCTGTACGACAAGAATCCATAGCTGTATTTCCCCCACCGACGACAAGTACTTTTTTACCAATGTTCAACGGAGTATCTGTTACAGGATTTGCAGCATCCATAAGGTTCACACGGGTAAGATACTCATTTGATGACATTACGTTTATCAAGTTCTCACCAGGTATGTTCATAAAGTTCGGCAGCCCTGCGCCAGAACCTACAAATATTCCTTTGAAACCGCTATTCTCCAACTGGTCTATACCAATGGTCTTACCTATAATACAGTCAGTCTGGAAGTGCACGCCCATCTTGCGGAGGTTGTCTATCTCCACATCAACAATTTTATTAGGCAGTCGGAATTCAGGTATTCCGTATTTCAAAACACCACCGATTTCATGCAAAGCCTCAAACACATAAACGTCATATCCGCGCTTTGCCATATCGCCGGCAAAACTCAGTCCAGCTGGGCCGGACCCTACAACGGCAACTTTCACACCATTAGACGGTGCAATGGCAGGCACTGACATATTGCCACTTTCACGCTCATAATCGGCTGCGAAACGTTCAAGATAGCCAATGGCAACAGCCGGCTCATTCATCTTCAAGTGTATACAGCGACTCTCACATTGCTTTTCTTGCGGACATACACGCCCACACACTGCCGGAAGGGCAGATGTATTCTTCAGTACTTTGGCTGCAGCGAGGATTTGTCCCCGCTCTATATTCTTAATAAAAGACGGTATGTCGATATTTACAGGGCAACCTTCAACACACGTTGGCTTGGCACAATCAAGACATCTCTTTGCTTCTGTCAGAGCCATTTTTTTCGTTAACCCCTTATTCACTTCTTCGTAACGAGTAGTAATACGGTACGACGGTTCAAGCTCCGGCATGACAACTCTCTCTATTGCCGTACGCTCCTTTGGTTTCAATGCTGCACGCAATTCTTTACGCCATACTGCATTCCTATCTGTCAGAACCTCAATTGGTTCGTCTGTAGGAGTTACATCCATCGCCTCACCTTTCTCTGTTAACGACACGTTTGTAGTAACAGTTGGGGCAGTTTTATTTGTCCTGCCATCAAGATGCTCTTCAAAATGCTCCATTTCCTCTTGTTCAGCACGTTTGAATGTACCCATTCGTTTGAACATCTCGTCCCAATCAACCAACGCACCATCAAATTCAGGTCCGTCGATGCAGACAAATTTAGTTTTTCCCCCAATCGTAAGACGACAGGCCCCACACATCCCTGTGCCATCCACCATAATGGTGTTAAGCGACACATCTGTCGGAATGTTATATTTTTTTGTGAGAACACAACAGAATTTCATCATTATCGGGGGACCTATGGCAAACACCTTATCTATATGTTCCTGCTGTATCAGCTTCTCAATGCCAATGGTAACAACTCCCTTCTCGCCGTATGAACCATCATCTGTCATTACGATAGTCTCATCACTGTTGGCTCGGACTTCGTCTTCCAATATTATAAGTTCCTTGGTACGGCCTGCAATAACTGACAGCACACGGTTTCCGGCAGCTTTCAAGGCTTTTACGATAGGTAACATGGGCGCCGTGCCGACACCACCACCGGCACATATCACAGTTCCGAACTTTTCTATTTTAGTAGGATTTCCGAGTGGTCCGACAACATCAGTTATATAATCACCGACACCCAGACGGCACAACTTCGTAGATGAAAGGCCTACCTCTTGCACAACTATGGTTATCGTACCTTTCTCAACATCAGCGTCTGCTATTGTCAAGGGCATACGTTCTCCCTTATCGTCAACCCTTACGATGACGAAGTTTCCAGCTTTACGGCTTTTTGCTATCAATGGAGCTTCAACCTCAAAAAGAAAAACCTTCTCTGAAAACTGCTCCTTGCGAATAATCTTGTTCATTATATTTTAGGTTTTCAGTTGACAAACTAACAGATACAAGCAGACAAGGATATTTGCATTTTAACCTGTACGCTGTCTGGCTGACTACAGATAGTTCGTCTACTAAAAATTAGAAATTCTTATCATCAAGTATCTCGAAACCGCAATAAGGTATCAATGCCTTCGGAATCTTTATGCCATCAGGCGTCTGATTGTTTTCCATTATGGCAGCGACAATACGTGGCAAGGCGAGAGCCGACCCGTTAAGCGTATGGCACAGTTCCGGTTTCTTCGTTTCCGGGTTGCGGTAACGACATTTAAGTCTGTTAGCCTGGTAACTCTCAAAATTACTTACCGACGAAACTTCAAGCCATTTCTTCTGCGCGGCGCTGTAAACTTCGAAATCATAACAGATTGCCGATGTAAAACTCATATCACCACCGCAAAGGCGCAATATATGATAAGGCAACTCTAACTTCTGACAAAGTCCCTCCACATGGGTAAGCATTTCATCAAGCGACCTGTAAGAATGTTCTGGCTTGTCAATGCGCACAAGCTCAACCTTATCAAACTGGTGCAGACGGTTTAGTCCGCGCACGTCCTTGCCATACGAACCTGCCTCACGGCGGAAACAAGCCGAATACGCACAATACTTTATCGGGAGATCTTTCTTGTCAAGAATAACATCACGGAAAATATTTGTCACAGGAACCTCTGCTGTCGGTATGAGATAAAGGTTGTCAAGGGTGCAGTGATACATCTGCCCCTCCTTATCTGGCAGCTGTCCGGTTCCGTAACCTGAAGCCTCGTTCACAACGTATGGCGGCTGTATTTCCAAATACCCGCTTTTGCGCGCCTCGTCAAGGAAGAATGCCTCAAGTGCCCTTTGCAGACGTGCCATTTTACCAATATATACGGGGAAGCCGGCACCCGTAATCTTCACACCAAGATCAAAGTCAATCAAGTTGAACTTTTTGCACAAATCCCAATGACAGAGAGCATCCGCCGGCAACTCCGGAATTACACCGCCTTCCTTTACAACCACATTGTCTGCAGCATCTTTACCTTCCGGCACTAAGTCGTTCGGGATGTTTGGTATAGTACAAAGCAATTCTGTCAACTTTGTTTGCGTCTCAGACAACTCATGCTCAAGTTCTTTTGAAGTTTCCTTCAACTTGGCCACACCCTCTTTTGCAGTGTTGGCTTCGGCTGTCTTGCCTTCTTTCATCAGCTTGCCTATCTCGGCGGCAATCTTCTTACCTTCCTGCAACGTTTTGTCAAGTTGTTGCTGCGTCTGGCGCCTCGCCTTATCGAGTGCAAGAACATTGTTAATAGCTTCTCTTGCACCGTTGAAGTGTTTTTTCTCCAAACCTTTGATTACCCGTTCGGTTTCCTCTGTTATAAGTTTTAGCGTAAGCATATATTTATATTTTTAGTTGACAAGTTCACAGTAAACAAGTTTACAGGGACAAACAGACAAGAGTTTTACCTTGCCATTTGTTTACCGACTGTCCACCTGCTTTGTCTGCTGATAAATACTGATTGCAAAATTACAAAAATATTCTGTTTGTTACCCTATAAAACGGCAAAAATCCCAATCTCTTACGAGAAATGGGATTTCTGTTGTTTGTTTGGAATAAGTAAAACTATTGTTTTAGGCTTCAGTCTCAGGGATTACAGACACAAAGCTCCTGTCCCTGCGGCCTTTGTGGAAATTAACAACGCCGTCTACCAAAGCGTAGAGGGTATCGTCCTTGCCTATGCCCACGTTTTTACCGGGATTGTGCTTAGTGCCGCGCTGACGCACGATAATGTTACCTGCGATGACCTTCTGGCCGCCCCAAATCTTAACGCCTAATCTTTTGGAAGCCGATTCGCGTCCGTTCTTCGAACTACCTACACCTTTTTTATGTGCCATTTCTTGTTCCTCCTAAAATTTAAGCGATTACTTCTTTGATTTTCACCTCTGTGAACTGCGCACGGTGTCCGTTTTTCTTACGGTAATCCTTTCTGCGCTTCATCTTGAACACGATGACCTTGTCACCTTTCACAAGAGGATTGATAACCTCACACACTATCTTTGCGCCGTCCACTGTGGGTGCGCCTACCTGTACTGAACCATCCTTGTCGACAAGCAGTACCTTGTCGAACTCAACAGCCTGGCCTTCCTCCACGTTTTTCATGTGGTGGACGAACAGCTTTTTGCCTTGCTCGACCTTAAACTGCTGACCGTTAATTTCTACAATAGCGTACATTATTAATATATTAAACGGGTTTCTCCGTAAGGCGCACAACCTCGTGTTGCGACTTAATCAAGCCTTTGCGGAATAAATCGGCTGCAAAATTACAACAAATCATCCAAACCTCCAAATTTTACCAACGTAAAAGAGTTAATAAGGCATAAAACACGTGCGCAGGAATTGCCATATTTTACATTCTCTCAGTCTGCTTATACGCTTCTGTAGCCATATTTCTTTCCGTGTGGAGTATCCCAATACGCCTTTACAGAGACAAAAAGCAATCTGTTTGACATGAACATATAATCAGACTGAAGTCTAATAACCGATTAGGGCTAAACATAAAAACTAAATGGGAAACCCGTTGGAGGAATTATTAGTATCCCTATGGTAGCCGATACTTACGGTTTATCACATATCAGTGGTTTTTTGTTATGGTTTTCACCTGTGTTCGGCAGATCTGCAAGAGGCATCCTTTTATAAGGTGAAATGGCGGTTCAGTAGATTTTTAGTGGGGATAAATTTGTTAGCTTACAGAACAATCCATTATTTTGCAGTATGGAAAACGATT
>CALUGX010000128.1 GCA_944320285.1 uncultured Prevotella sp. | reverse complement strand
GCGGTGCGTACGGGACTCGAACCCGTGACCTCCTGCGTGACAGGCAGGCATTCTAACCAGGCTGAACTAACGCACCTGATTGTGTAAATAAAGTATTCTCAAGCCTTGCGGTGCGTACGGGACTCGAACCCGTGACCTCCTGCGTGACAGGCAGGCATTCTAACCAGGCTGAACTAACGCACCTTGTAAGCATCTTTCTTATTTGCGGTTGCAAAGGTACGGATATTTTTTCTAACGACCAAACTTATCCATACATTTTTACAAAAAAAATTGCATAATTAATGCATCATGATATGTTTTACCGTCAAACAACCAATCTTTAAGCCTATTAGAAGCGACAAAACTACATTTCTCAAACAGTCTCAGTGATTGCTTGTTCTCAACATCGACATAAGCATAAAGCTGATGCAGGTGTAACACATTCAACGAATATTCTTTCACACGGGATAAAGTTGATTTTGCGTATCCTTTGTTCCGATAATTATTCTTTATTACAATTCCCACCTCCGCTCTCATGTGTTTAGGGTCGAAATTAATAATATCAACAATCCCGACCACACATCCACATTCGTTTTCAATCATCATTCTTACCTGGCGATCTGAATAGATGTCATTTTTTGAATTTGCTATGTATTCGTAAAGCATATAACGGGAATACGGAACACTGGTAACGCTCACATTCCACAAACTTGCATCATTCTCAATTCCATATAAATCATCAAGATCTTCAGGCTCTATGGCCCTCAAATATACAAAAGGCAAATCCTGAGTCATTAGCTTATAATTTCTTTATCTGTTATTATTACTTTGTTTACAGGATTAAACATCCCGATAAAAACGTTTTTTTGTTGATTTTCAGAGAAAACGTTTAATACAGTTTCATATTTGAACGCACTCACGTCATAAACTACATATACAGGCAAAGAAGCATCCCCAGGCATATCGATTGATACGTGCCCGCCACTCCTCGACCTTTCATCACAAACGTGATATGAAGCAGACAGACCATGTTTCTCAACTATATTATGACATATACCAATAGAGTCAGCCGAACCTAAAAAAACAAAAAACGCTTTTCTTGCACGACGCCGTAACGGGAAGCCAAGCATCTTTCTGACATTCGCTGAAACCATTTTCACCAAGGCTAAGACCGCACTAAAATATATGGCTATTTTAATCGGTATATAAAGACATACTCCTAAGTGACTATAATGTTTTTGGAAAAAGATAAGCATGGCCTCATAAAACGCGTGAACATACTTAAACGACGACTTTTGGGTACTCTCGCCCTTGTAATGCAATATTTTTACAGGCAGATACCAATTCTCAAATCCGCTTTTCAATATCCTATACGAAAGGTCTATGTCTTCCCCATACATAAAAAAGTCTTCATCCAAAAGCCCCGCCTTATCCAACGCCGTGCGCCGTGCCATGAAGAATGCGCCGCTTATCACCTCGATTTCCCCCGGTTTATCCCAAGGAATACCGCACATATAGTACCTGCCGAAACGTTTGCTGTTGGGAAATTTAGTGCAAAGCCCACACATCTTATAAAAAGATGTCATGGGCGTCGGAAGCCCCCGCCTACTCTCCATTGCCTTCCCGCCGTCACTCTTTAGCATTTCAACACCTAAGCCTCCGGCCGACGGATGAGCGTCCATAAACTTCAGGCATTCTTTTATCGAGCTTTCACCAACCACAGTGTCCGGATTAAGCAGCAACACGTATTCGCCGGTTGTCTGCCGTATGCCGATATTGTTAGCCCGTGCAAATCCGTAATTATGGTTGCTCGCCACTACCTTGACCTTACCACTCATCCGCCTCAAGAATTTTACGGTACCGTCTTTCGAATGGTTGTCTACAATGCAAACTTCGGCGTCAAGGCCTTCTATTGCACGCTGCAGACTGTCAAGACATTGTTGAAGATAATGTTTGACATTATAGCTTACGATTATTACTGAAAGTTTCATTCCTCTTGTCCTGTCTCCTGCAAGCACCGTGATTTACTCGGACTGATGAAAACGAGACATATCAGACTGATTATGCCCATATATCCGAAAGCAGGTTTCAAATCAAACATATAATAAAATAATGTGTTAGCCATCATCGGCACGCAAACCAGCATCATCCTGAAACTGCCCCATGCCAATAATCCCCTATGCGATTCAGGTCCCGTAATAGAAGCGCGCACTTTCTTAAATTTAAACAGCCGCAATGACAACGGTATTGCACATATCGTCAAGACTTCCATCATTGACAGAATTATAAAAGCCGCTCCCGTGTCACCCTGACAATATCCAGGCAGCAACGTTTCCGTTTCAAACAACACAACCATGACGATTGATATCAAGATGCACGTACACATCTCCGCCATCAAAAATACTCTTGTCCGCTCCATTTTATGTTTCTGTATCATTTCCACACCATAATCATTTTCCGTCAAACGGCACGCGGTTGACGATAGAACGGCCAAGAGTTATTTCATCTGCATATTCCAATTCGCCGCCTACGGCAATTCCGCGTGCAATCACGGTAAGTTTCACATCGTATCCGGCCAATTTCCTATATATGTAAAAGTTCGTGGTATCGCCTTCCATCGTCGAGCTCAAGGCCAATATAACTTCCTCCACCCCGCCATCTTTCACCCTGTCAACAAGCGAGTCTATCTCTATGTCAGCCGGGCCTACTCCGTCCATAGGCGAAATCACACCACCTAACACATGGTAAAGGCCGTTGTATTGCTGAGTGTTCTCTATGGCCATCACGTCTTGCACATTCTCCACGACGCATACCATAGTGGCATCACGGTGGGGATTGGCACATATCGGGCACACCTCCGTGTCGCTTATGTTATGGCAAATCTTACAATACATCGTTTCCCCGCGCATTTCGCTTATTGTCCTGACAAAGCGTTCTACCTTGTCTTTATCCTGCCTGAGCAGGAACAAAGCCAACCTCAAGGCCGTTTTCTGCCCTATTCCGGGAAGGCCGGCAAGTTCAGACACAGCTTTGCCAAACAGTTGTGAAGGATATTGCTGAATCATACTTTATGGTTTTCGGTGGCAAAGTTACAGATTTTTAATTAAAAACTCTGTGCAAAGTATGGATTTTATACACCAAACAGTGTCGTAACAGGCAGTCTACGCCTCATTTATGGTGATGACCACAAATATATGCCAGGAGCTTATTTTAATCGCAAAACATTAAAACGGAAAATTTTAAAGGAATTCATAAAATTAAACTCATCCTATCTGTTTGACAGGATTATTTGTGCATCCTCGTGACAAATGCTTACGGTTTATTCCATTTTCGTGGCTTATGCTTACAGTCTTCGCTTGCTTTCAACAAGTTTGCAAGAGGCATCCTTTTATAGTGTAAAAGGCCGTCTTTCAAAAGACAAAAAGCCATGTTTTGCAGACTGAAAGGACACCATTTGAAACTGTAACTATCGCCGTGGCAATCGAAATAAACCCGCCAACGGTCTACGCATTCCCCCTCAATATAGAGACTTGGAAATTTTTGTGCCGCTACATCGGGAATGAACAGTTCTACTTTTTATCCCTTAATCGAAATTTTGCAATATATTCACATAATACAGGCTGCGTCTCGGCAATGCAAAAATAAAAACTCGTTTCTCACACTTTTATTTTGCATTGCGCTCAACTTACACTATATTTGCAATGTGAATGCTCTTATCAAGATTGCCCTCATGCTTGCGGCGGCTGTGCTTACTCCGGCCAGTAGCTGCGCAAAGCCTGCGACCGACTCGCTGATGTTGCAACGTGTACTGGCTTACGGGCAGAATGCGGGTGCAAACGACCGAGAAATAAACTCAAACGTCTATGTGTCATATTACCTGAAGACAGAGCGGCGCAACTTTACACTTATGGCCGTGCCGTCGATGTTTTACGTGGCGAGGGGCAAACGTGAATATGCAGGCGAGAGCTACAGCAACCTTACGATACGTGGAGGACGCATAAAAAAAGCCGTAAGGCAGTTGAATACAGGCACTATACCACATCACAAAGACGCTATGGAGACTGTTGAGAAATACCTGATGCCATGCGTCTACGGCGTAACAATGTTCGGAGAGCAAGTGCTCTCACCGTTCAATAAAGCCAACGTTAGACTTTACCGCTACGACATAACGGAACTGACAGAAGGGCGGACGGAGATCGTGTTCCGCCCTAAGCGACGCAACACGCAGCTGATAAGCGGATCAGCCATTGTAGACGAGGCCACGGGAAGAATAATGAGAACGAAGTTCAAGGGTGAATATGACTTGGTCGACTTCAGTGTTGATTTGACTATGGGCCACGTCGGGGATGCCGCCCTGTTGCCGAAGGCGTGCAACATAGACGTGAAGTTCCACTTCATTGGCAACAAGATAAGGGCAGAATACCACGCCATATACGATAACCCCATCGCCCTGCCCGACACAATAGTAAACTCTCACGACAGGCAGTTGATGGCTGCAGTGAGACCGGCACCGCTACCGTTGTGCGTAAGGGAAGTTTACCATACTGAAGATTCGCTCGCTGCGATGAAAGACACGACGACAGTGGAGGCCGGAAATGAGGAAAGCTGGTGGAAACGTGTGCTGTGGGACTCGTTCGGCGATTACATACTAAACCGCACAAAAGGCAACTTTGGTGCCGAAGGCCAAGGGGCATTCAGGCTGTCGCCGATACTCAACCCTTTGTATTTAGGCTACAGCGGACGGCGCGGCGTTACATACAAACTGAAACTGAACGCAAGTTATAAGTTCTCGGCCAACAGCGACCTGACGTTGGACGTAAAGGCCGGATACTCATTCAAGCAACGACAGTTTTACTTCAGCGTGCCTATAAAATATAACTTTAACAAGGTAAAAAACGGATTCGTAAGCGTGGAAGTGGGCAACGGCAACAGGATTACGAACTCAAGCATAGTAGAACAAGTGAAAAACGAACAACTCGACTCTATTAACTGGGACGAGATGAACCTTGACTATTTCAAAGACTTGTACGTAAAGCTGAAATGCAACTATGACTTCTCAGACAAGTGGAGTGTGCAACCGGGATTAGTGTTCCACAGACGTTCGGCAGTAGACCATGCGGGCTTTGTGGCCGCAGACAGGCCTACTGAATATTATTCGTTGGCACCGTCGCTGCAAGTGCAATACCGTCCGGCAGGATGGCGCGGGCCGGTTATCACTGCGGATTACGAGCGTGGCGTGCGGGTCGGCAAGGCGGATATGGACTATGAGCGTTACGAGCTTGACGTGTCATGGATTAAGCGATTTCATCCGTTGAGGAGCTTGTCGATAAGGCTGGGCAACGGCTTTTACACGTCAAAAAGCCGCAACTCGTATTTTCTCGACTATACAAACTTTAGGGAGGAGAACATCCCGGGCGGATGGAACGATGATTGGGCGTGTGAGTTCCAACTACTTGGCAGCAACTGGTATAATGCCTCTGAATATTATGTTAGGGGCAATGTAACGTATGAATCGCCGTTGATGATCTTGTCACGCATACCTTATGTAGGCAGACTGATGGAAACGGAACGTGTTTACGTGAATGTGCTGTTCGTTGAACACTTGCACCCTTACGTGGAATACGGATATGGATTTACAAACAGATTCTTCTCGATGGGAGTGTTTATGGCTACAAGCAACACTAAATTCGACGGCGTAGGATGTCGTTTCGGTTTCGAGTTGTTCAGCGACTGGTAATATTAAGCGTTAGTTAAGAGTGAAGAGGTAAGGTTAAGAATTAAATTAAGTAATAAAAAAACAACTCATTAAGCCGCAAAAACTTTTCAACTTTACCTGCTTACTTTTTATCTCATAACCCTTTTACTACTAAAAATAAAGATATGAAAGCATTGACAGTATATAAAGCCAGCGCAGGCAGCGGCAAGACATTTACACTGGCTGTGGAGTATATCAAGCTATTGATAGACAATCCGCAGGGCTTTAAGAACATTCTTGCCGTGACATTCACCAACAAGGCAACTGAAGAGATGAAGTTGCGCATCCTGAGCCAACTGTATGGAATATGGAAAAAACTGCCTGAATCAGAAACGTATATCAACGCTGTGCGCGGCAGCCTCGGCATAGACACCGAAACGGCAAGCCGCAGGGCGGGAATGGCTCTGCGCGGCCTCGTGGACAATTATGATTACTTCATGGTTGAGACGATTGACTCGTTCTTCCAGTCGGTACTGCGTAACCTTGCCCGTGAACTCGATCTCACGGCAAACTTGAAAATAGGCCTCAACGACAGTCAAGTGGAAGAAATGGCCGTTGACAAGATTATAGAATCGCTAACGACGACAAGCGTAGTGCTGAGATGGCTGATAAGTTATATATTCTCTAACATCGATGATGACAAAGGATGGAACGTAATCGGACAGATAAAATCCTTCGGAAAGACAATATTCAAAGATTTTTATAAAAATGTAGGTGAAGAGCTTAACGCTGTGGTGACACAGGAAAAGTTTTTTGAAGCGTACACCAATGATTTACGTAAAATAAAAGCCAGTGCACAGAAACGTATGGCATGGTATGCAGACACATTCAAGCATGAGACGGAAAACGCCGGTCTCACTGTGATGTCATACGCGGGTAAAACATCGGGCATATACAGTTATTTCAATAAACTGAAAAGCAACGACTTTAGCAACAAGTGCGTCAATAAAACCCTTATAAAACATTTAGATGACGCTAACAACTGGGCGTCAAAAACAAGCAAAGAAAGAGACACGATAATTGCGCTTGTCAACAGTAAACTGATGAAACTTCTTCACAACGCCGAGGCTGAACGCCCAAAACAATGGGAACTGTACGCCACAGCTGAATGCACACTGGAGCATCTTGACAAGCTGCGACTGCTAAACAGCATTGAAACAAAAGTCAGGGAACTGAACAGTGACGCCAACCTGTTCTTGCTGAGCGACACTCAACACCTGCTGCACTCACTAATCAAAGATAACGACTCACCGTTCATCTTCGAGAAAATAGGTTGCCGGCTTGAGCATATAATGATCGACGAATTTCAAGACACAAGCTCCGTGCAATGGCAGAACTTTAAGGTTTTACTGAAAGAATGTATGAGCAGAAGCGGAGATCACGCCGTGACAACTCCATCCATAGACGGAGTAAAACATGACAAGTCGTCACTGATAAACAACCTTATCGTGGGCGACGTGAAGCAGAGTATATACCGGTGGCGGGCTGGCGACTGGAGACTGCTGAACAACATCACTAAGCAGTTTGACGGCATCACAGACGGCATTGATGTGAAAACTTTGCAAACCAATTACCGTTCGGAACGCAATATCATCGACTTCAACAACTGTTTTTTCAAAGTAGTGACAAGACTTGAATATGAAGAAGAATGCAAGACGAATGACGCACAAACGTCACAAGAACTGCTCGACGCCTACGCTGACGTTGAACAAAAAGTGCGAAGCGGCAAAGACAAGGACGGACTTGTAAAAGTGACGCTGCTGCCGGGTACAGGTGCAAATCACAAAGAAAAAATGCTCTTATGGATTGACGAAACAATACAAGGATTGTTGACCAACGGTATCAAAGAAAAAGACATCGCCATATTAGTAAGGTACAAAAAAAATATACCAGAAATTGCCGACTTCATCATAGAAAGACACAAGGAACTTAAAATCGTCAGTGACGAGGCTTTCAGATTAGACGCATCGCCTGCAGTGTGTGCAATCATACAGGCGTTGAGGTTCATGAACGACACCGATAATATCTTGGCAAAAGCCACGCTCGTAAGGATATACCAAACAACATTAACGGAATATGCCAATGACGGCAATGACGCATTTGCAGGCATAGGCAATTCTCCTGAAGTCTTGGATGCCCTGCTGCCTGATGGTTTCATTGAGGACGTTAACGAAATGGTAAAGAAACCTCTCGTAGAAATAATTGATTACATTTATTCAACATTCAAGCTCGACAAAATAAAAGGACAAGGCCCATACATTTGCACTTTCTATGATAAACTGGTAGAGTTCGTCAATAACAACATCGTAGGCATAGACCTATTCTTAGAGGCATGGGACAGTGATATATGTTCGGCGACAATCCAAAGCGAAGAGGCTGACGGCATAAGGATCATAAGCATACATAAAAGCAAGGGGCTTGAATTTGACAATGTTATTATTCCGTTCTGTTCTTGGAAATTAGAGAACAACAAATCAATGTTATGGCCGAACCCGGCGAAAACACCTTTCAACAAACTGCCGATTGTGCCGATTAAATACTCACAAAAGTTGCTCGAAACAATCTACGCACCGGATTACCGTAACGAACACATCCAAAACAGGGTAGACAACCTTAACCTACTGTATGTCGCTTTTACACGTGCAGGGAAAAACTTGTTTGTAGCGGGGCGTAAAGAAGCTGTAAGAAGGGGAAGCCCTAACCGTTCATCCATAATACAAGATAGCCTTCCGCTTTTAGCAAAGGAATTAAACCAGTCACAATTCCTAGAAGGCGATAATGAAACCCCGACTGTGTTTGAATACGGAAAATTGTCGCTGAGCCATGAAAAAGCAAAAGAGCACAACAATACTGGAAACGTATTCCTGACACAAACGGACACGCTCTACATTGACATAAAAACAAACAAAACGAAAGCAGAGTTCAAACAAAGCAATGACAGCCGCCAATTTACAAGCAACGATGCCGAAGACGAACAAGAGAATTATATCAAGACAGGAAACCTCTTACACAAACTGTTTTCAATGATTAATACGAGCGACGACATAGACCAGGCCATACGACAGCTTGAATTTGAGGGGATGCTCGGCGACGGAAGTCTTACAACTGACGACATACGCAAAATGCTGGCAAAATGCCTTGAAAACAAACAAGTTGCAGAATGGTTCACCAACAAATGGAGAGTCTTTACCGAATGCAGCATACTGACATACGACAAGTCTGACGGGAAAGCCATCATACGCAGACCCGACAGGGTCGTTACAGACGGAGAACAGACCATAATAATAGACTTTAAGTTTGGCAAACCACGCGATGAATATAAAGAGCAGGTAGCTCAATACATGAAATTGCTTGAAAACATGAATTACAAAAATGTTTTCGGTTATATCTGGTATGTTTACGAAAACAAGGTTGAACCCGTTGGCGAAATTATTTTGCCAGGATAAGACTGACAAAAACTATAAGCAAAAGCCGTAAAAATAAAATAAGCCGTAAGTATCTGCCATAAAAAACAAATAATTCAGCCAACAGATATTATGAATAAAAACAATCCCAATCTGATTGGTCAAGATTGGGATTGTTTTTATAAAAATGGATACTGTGAAATCATCTATCAACAGGATTGTTGGCTTGGAATACGACCATACGGTGTTCAAGCTCATCCAACTGTCTGTCCTCAACGAAAGAAGTGCATACCCTTAGACCATTCTGACAGCTACCTGTTGTTGACAAGCAAATAGCACTCACCCCATAATACATCAACTCATGAGCCAGCCTTCCACCAGTCATGCCTGGATAGCCTATGGTGAAATAAAAGCCATCAGCAATATTTTCATCCAAGTCTTTATCATAGACAATGTAAAAACCATGACGGCAAAATATCTCTTTCAACTTATGTGCCCTTACCCCATAAACACTCGTCTCTTTACGGAAGTCGTATGTTCCGTCTGAAGCAGCTTTCAGCATAGCCGCCATCGCATATTGCGCGCTATGGCTTGTTCCTGACGACAAGGCATAAAGCATACGGGTTGAATAAACAAGACCAAAAGGCAGTCCTTCATACCTCTCGGCAAGGTTCACGTAATGACGATGGAACAGTTTGTCACCGATGCAAGCCACGCCTATACGTTCACCTGCATAGCTGAACGCTTTGCTACCGCTTATCATCAACATATAATTGTCCGTGTATCTTGCTACAGTCGCCTGATAAGGCGAATTGAACGGCGTGCTAAGATTTTTTCTGAAATCCATCGCAAAATATGCGAGGTCTTCAATGACTACCGCATCATATTTTGTTGCGAGGGAACCTATAGTCTTAAGTTCGTCTTCATTGAAACATATCCACGACGGATTATTAGGATTACTGTAAACAATGGCACAAATGTTGCCCTTCGTCAAGTAACTTTCGAGTTTCGCGCCGAGTTTGTCTCCACGATAATCATATACGTCAAATGTTTCAAATTTAACGCCAAGAACCTGCAACTGCATCTTCTGAACAGGGAAGCCTGGATCGATAAACAGTATCGTATCCCTATGTTCGTCGGCTTGTGAACACGTTAAGAAAGCTGCAAACGTGCCTTGCATACTGCCGCACACAGGGATGCAACCTTCCGGTGACACATCTACACCGATAAAAGCCTTCACGAACCGTGATGCTTCATTTTTCAATATCGGGGCACCTTGAATGTCTGGATATGAATGTGCTATTCCACCTTTCAACGCGGCAATTTGTGCATCAACACCTATTTGCGAAGCCGGTAATCCGGGTATACCCATTTCAAGTTTGATGAACTCTACCCCTGACCTTTCCTCGGCGTAAGCCGCCACAGACTTGACTTCTCTTATCGTAGCTTTCTCAAAGTCCTGTATTCCCAAATTACTTATAGCATCATCAATGAGTTTCTTTTCTATTGGTGTTTGCATATTTATTACATTTAATAATGTCACTTCATCCAAAATCACAAACTATCAGCTCCTATCCTGAGAGCATTAATGTTCGCCTCGACTACAGTGTCGCCCTTATTTGAAAATACAGTACGTATAGCTTCTTCAATTTCATTTTGCCCGATACCTATTTTACTAATTGCAGCACCAAGCAATATCACATTTGAAGAGCGTGGCATACCATTGTCACGAGCAAGTTTTTCTATGTCGAGAAGTACAACATTATCCATCTTTGAATATTCCGACTTTAACAACTCCATATCCGGATAGTTGGGTATATTCACAAAAGGTACACTTGATGTTATTATCCATCCATTTTGTTTGTTAAGGTAAGGCAGGTAACGCAAAGCCTCCATCGGTTCCATAGCTATTATGACGTCCGCCCCACCAAGGGGGATTAAGTCGCTGTGTATTGGTGATGATGATACGCGCAAATTACTCTGTACATCGCCACCGCGCTGTGACATACCGTGAACCTCAGCTTGCTTTATATAAAGTCCTTCCTTAATGGCAGCTTCGCCTATTATTGTTGCTATCGTAAGAATACCCTGTCCTCCTACGCCGCAAAGTATTATGTCTGTTTTCATTTCGCTGATCCTCCAATTTGTTTTTTCTGCTTCAGATGACGTTTCAATGTCTGCATACATTCACGACACGGAATAATTACACTCAATCCATGATAAGATATTTCTTCACGTAAGATTGTCTTTATCTCTGGCATATTCTTTGGCAGCGGTACCACCGTTTTCAAGTGAGCATCGTCAAGTCCTAAGCCGCGACAAATGGCCTCCAGTTTGTTTGTGCCCGCAGAGTCTTGTCCGCCAGTCATAGCAGTAGTGAGATTATCGCTGATAATGACAGTCATGTCTGTATTCTCGTTTATTGCATCCAACAAACCTTTCATACCTGAATGGGTAAACGTAGAGTCTCCAATTACGGCAACCGCCGGCCATTGGCCTGCATCAGCAGCGCCTTTGGCCATCGTTATGCTTGCGCCCATATCAACAGTGGAATGCAAAGCTTTGTAAGGAGGCAACGCTCCCAATGTATAACATCCAATATCGCCAAAGACTCTCGCGTTAGGGAACTCAGACAAAACATCATTCAAAGCGGCATAGACATCACGGTGGCCACAACCTTGACATAATGCAGGCGGACGCGGAACGACATATTCACTCTCCTGAACGCCATCAGCCAGCGGCAACTTAAATGCACTCCGTACAATGTCAGGTGTCAATTCACCCGTACGTGGTAAGTTGCCTGTTAATCTACCCTTGACTTCGGATGTGCCACGCATTACACCTCTCAGGATGTCTTCAATAAAAGGCTGCCCTTCCTCTATTACTATAACATTGTCACATTCGTCTGTCATCCTGCGCAACAGCTTTTTAGGCAACGGATAATGGCAGACCTTCAATACAGGATAAGGGCATTGTCCCTTGAATGTCTCTTCAAGATAATTAACAGCAATGCCGCTGACAACGACACCTAATGAATGGTCGTCACCTTCAATATACTGGTTGAAGCAACTGTTCACAGCATCATCCTCCAATGCTATCTGCTGCTCCGTGACAATGTTGTTCCTACGCCGTGATATTGCAGGAAGCAAAACCCAATCGGTTGATTTGGCGTCATAATTAATTTCATTCTGCTTACGCTGCACATCCTTAATTTCTACCACTGCACGGCTATGGGCCATTCGGGTTGTAACACGCATCAATACAGGTAAATGCACACGCTCGCTGTAATCAAAGGCATAATGCACCATGTCGTATGCCTCCTGCTGGTTTGAAGGCTCAAGACATGGCATCATGGCAAACTTGGCATAAAACCTGCTGTCCTGCTCATTTTGCGACGAGTGCATGGACGGGTCGTCAGCCACAAGAACAATCAAACCTCCGTTTGTACCAGTCATGGCAGAGTTGACAAACGGATCGGCACAAACATTCAATCCGACATGTTTCATACATACCAATGCGCGTTTGCCCATGAAAGACATACCCAACGCTTCTTCCATTGCTGTCTTTTCATTCACAGACCATTTCCTGTGAATGCCACGTTCCGCTGCAACCGGAGATTTCTGGATGTACTCTGTAATTTCCGTTGACGGTGTACCAGGATAAGCATACACACCACTTAAACCGGCATCTATTGCAGCCTGTGCAATAGCTTCATCTCCCAATAAAAGTTTTTTCATAGTATAAGGTTTAAGACCAACAAGTTTTAAATTCTTCAAGTTAATATCGTTACTTCACTGTTACCTTAAGTGGTGAATGCAACGCATTAAGTGTCCCTTCGGCACGCAGCTTCCACTCGTCCAGAGTGCGGACATCATTCTTACTCCATGCCGAACCGAAATAATAAGTATATTTTTCATTAGGCTGATAAGTTATCAATCCAACTGCATGACCAGCGTTTCCATTAGTCGGATTGTCATACATCATTGATTTCGTGGCCTTCACACCGTTGGGGAACAGCACACCGACATAAATTTGGAAGTTCTGCTTCGTCGGATTATCGGTCGGGTCGGCGTAAAGGACATAATTGTCTCCGTAAAAAACGCTTTGGGTGTCCTCACTGTGGATAACCACCCCTGCTGCCATATCACAAGGTTTTGTTAAACCTTCATACCAAACAGTCAGTTTATTGAAATTACTCCCCTTGTCACAACTGATAATCCTGTGCTCCACAACATTTGCATCATTTTCTATTTTAAATGGATTATAATCAAGCTGTACTGTAAAACGTAGCGGACCGTTGTCCAATATTTTATAGGTTTTATAGCAATACGGCATAACCAGCTCGCCGCCATTCATCAATGCCGGTGTTCCACATCCTAATGTAGGGCCTACCTTATAGCAGTCCAGACCGTATCCGTGGTCAAAATGATACGTTGTCTCTTGTTCCATTTCAAGAGCTTCTGCGGTTTTACCAGCCTTTTTAAGTTCTTCTATCTTCGGGTGGTTTGACAACTCCGTAACATAACGTTTCTCAACTTCCAAATCCGGAGTGTTCTTAACCCAGACGTCAATTCCGAACGCCTGCTCGCCTGTACGCTGCAATGCAGGGCCGTAAACGCGGTAAGCCGTACGATCGTTCTCCCATGCAATGTCGTCAACACGTTCAGGGTATTGCTTCCCGCAAACGTATGTTTTCATTTCTTTCGGCTGCCCTTTTTGTATAGTATAGGCGGCAGAACCTTTCGGTCTTACGCTCGCGTCGATGAGCAGTTTTCCGTCATACGTTATTTGGTATGCGACCTGCTGTCCCAAAGAATTTCTGACAATAAACTTTTCACCGTCACCAATACCGAGTTTGGCATAAACATCTTTAATGGGGATTTCAACCAATTCCTGACGCTGCACATTGCTGTTGTTGGCTACTGTTACAACAACGTCAGCCGCACAAGCCGGTATAGGCGCAAGCAACAGACCGAGCGCCAAGGCATAAAATGATTTTTCGATTTTCATTTCATTAATTGTTTGTATTATTAAATAAATCTATTTTATTTCAGGTTTTCAGTAAAGAACTGCAATATCTGCCTGTACAGGTGGTTGCGTGTATTGCCGCCATAAATGCTATGATCACGGTTTGTGTAAACGTTCATCTTAAAATCCTTGTCAGCTTGTACAAGTGCCTCTGTGTATTCAAACAAGTTTTGCGGATGAACATTATCGTCGGCAAGACCGTGGCACAATAGTAATGCTCCGTGCAACTTACCGGCACGCTTTATCGGGTTAATGTCATATCCTGATGGGTTCTCTTTCGGAGTGCGCATATAACGCTCAGAATACACAGTGTCATAAAATCTCCAATCGGTAGGCGCAGCTACAGCTACACCGGCTTTGAACACATTACGGCCTTCACTCATGCTCATCAGAGTAGTAAATCCGCCATAGCTCCATCCCCATATTCCAACATTATCTTTATCAACGTATGGCAGCGAACCAAGGTAAACAGCAGCTTCCACCTGGTCTTTCGCTTCAAGTTCGCCAAGTTTCAGGTACGTACACTTCTCAAAATCCGCGCCACGCGCTCCAGTTCCACGCCCGTCAACACAAACAAGGATAAAACCTTGATTAGCCATATATGCGTCAAGTAAACCGCCATTCCCCATCGAACCCACGTCCCATGAATTGACAACCTGCTGGCTGCCGGGACCGCTATATTGCCACATTATTACTGGATACTTTTTATTCGGATCAAAGTCAACAGGCTTAATCATTACCCCATTAAGCTCAACGCCTTCAGATGTCGTAAACTTAAAAAACTCCTTCACTGCGATATTGCACCGTGAGAGCTTTGCTTTAAGCGCCTCATTGTCAATCAATGTTACCGTTTTCTTACCGTCATTTGTGCATAGCGAATACTGGTAAGGCGTATTGCTGTCGCTCCATTGATTTATGAAATATTTGAAATTCTTGCTGAACATAGCACTGTTCCATCCCTTGCCTTGTGTCAGGCTGGTAGTCTTGCCGTTCTTTGTCGTAACATAAACCTCGCGGTTCATCGGATTATTTCCAGCTGCCTGGTAATACACATTTCCCGTATTCTCGTCATAGCCGTAAACGTCAGTGACATCATACTCCGTGTTCGTGAGGCGTTTTTGCAACTGCCCCGTCAGGCTGTAAAGATAAAGCTGCATATATCCCGATCTGTCGCTAGGTATCAGTATATGGTTATCTGTAACTTGGATGCCATCCATAGCCTCAACCTTCACGTATTTAGGCACACTTTCATCTATCAGCAATTTGCAAACAGTGCTGCGCGGATTGACCGAATACAGGCAAAGTTTGTCTTGGTGACGGTTCATGGTGTAAACTATCATCTTGGCTGCATCGCCCGTAGCCTTAATCCTTGTGACGTATCCGTCGGCGTCAAGTGGCAGCTGCATTGTGCGCGTCTGGCGCGACTGCGTGTCGTAACTCATCACCGACATCTTTGAGTTTGTCATGCCGGCTTTCGGGTACTTATATGAATACAGACCGGGATATTCCGTATATTCGGTCTTTTCAGGATCCATGCCCTTATACATTTGCAAAGAATATGTTGGCACTTCACGCTCATCATACCTAATCCAACAAAGCATCGTACCGTCGGCATTGAACGCCAAAGCGGAATTAAAAGCGAATTCCTCCTCGCTAACCCAGTCGGGCACTCCGTTGATAACCTCGTTGCGCTTGCCGTCTTTCGTCACTTGGCTTTCAGAATTGCCGTATAGCAACTTTATCAAGTAAATATTATTGTCACGCACAAAAGCCACCTTCAGACCGTCTGGCGACCATACCGGAGCCTGTTGCGGCCCGTTGTCCGACAACCGTTCCATCTTTCTGTCGGCAATCGTATAAATATAATATGTGGCTGTAAACGAGCGTCGGTAAATCCGCTTCGTCTTTGTCCGTATCAGCATCTTCGTCCCGTCCGGGCTTAGTATGTATCCATCGAACGCACTGACACTCTCACCTACCGTATTGTCCACATCGAACAACACACCGGTCTGCCGGCCCGTCTTAAATGAGTATTTCACCACTTTTTTGCCGTCCTTGCTTATCATTGCATAGCTTTCGCCATCTGACAACGGCGTCAGTGCACTAAGGTGTTCCGCCGAAAGTTCTCCTTTGGCAATGCTTTCCATTTGAAGCCCGCTTTGGGCGACAACGCCACTAACGGCTAACAACAATGCCGCACACATGACAATAATCTTTTTCATTGCTATTTTTATGTTTGTTTGGGGCAAAGATAGCTATTTTTCACTATATTTGCAATCACGATAGATTTAAAAGATATTAACGAGTTTTGTGGTTTTACGGTTATCCTCGTTGGCTTTTAGCCGCAATACCGTGACAGTGTTTTATTGTTATGAAATTTCACATCAAACTGGCAGGATTGCAATTCATGCCCTTTCATCATGCAAAATATGGCAAAACGCAACGTAAAACATGCCTTCTTGCCAAGCAATACGGCACGTTTTGCAATATTAGGTTTTACAGCCAGAAAATCAACAAATTACGACTGTATATCCCATAACCATATACCCTAAAAAAACATACAACCTAAAAATGAACTGCTACAACGATTTTGGAACATGGCTACGGTCGCGCTTTCCCTTTAAAGTGCAGAAAATATCCGTTGACGGCGGCTTTACCTGTCCTAACCGTGACGGGCGCATCAGCCGCGGCGGATGCGCCTTTTGTGACAACAACACATTCAGCCCAACATATTGCCGACAATGCGGCGAACCGAGACCAATAACCAGGCAAATAGAAGATGGCAAACGTTTTTTCTCACATAAATACCCTGAGATGAGATACATAGCCTACTTCCAAGCATACACTGGCACTTACGCCCCGCTTGACGAACTGAAGCGCAAATACGAAGAAGCCCTTGGCGTACCAGGCGTTATAGGTATTGCGATTGGCACACGCCCAGACTGTGTTGACGACAGACTGCTTGATTATCTTGTACAACTTTCGCACCAAGTGTTTGTCACCGTAGAGTATGGCATTGAGAGTGCCAACAATGCCACGCTTAAAGCCATCAACCGCGGGCATACCTTTGAATGTTCACGCCGCGCGATCTATGAGACAGCCTCCCGCGGCATCATCACCGGCGGACACGTCATCATTGGTCTGCCGGGCGACGACGAACAGGAGTGTATCCGCCAGGCGGAAATAATTTCTGAGACTAAGCTCAACATCCTGAAAATCCACCAGTTGCAAATAATACGTGGCACACGTCTCGCCAATGAATATCAAAATCACCCGTTCCACCTGTATTCACCAGAAGAATATGTAACAGTGCTAACCAAATACATACAGCATCTGCGCCCCGACATCATCCTCGACCGCTTTACGTCACAGTCGCCTTCGGATATGCTCATAGCACCCCGCTGGGGACTGAAGAACCATGAGTTTGCCAACCTGCTTGACAACCACATGAAAAAAGTAGGAGCACGCCAAGGCCAATTATACAGGCAAACAAGTATTGATGATTAAATTTTACTGCATAATTTTGAATACAATTTCATGACAACACCTATTTATTATAGAAACCCCAAGGTTGCAACTCCGGGAGATGAGCTTCGCTGACATTAAACCTTTAGCTACAATATTACAAGATGAACGTGTAATGTATGCCTATAATGGTCCTTTTAACAATGAAGATACATTGGCATGGCTTCAAAAGCAGCTTCAACGATACAAAGAATACGGATTTGGACTATGGGCTGTCTTGAAAAAAGACACCAATGAGATGATTGGGCAATGTGGCATAACGATGCAAGACTACAAGAATACACAAGTGCCTGAAATCGGATACTTATTCGCGTACGAACATTGGCACAAAGGCTATGCCACAGAAGCCGCAATGGCTTGCCGAAAATATGGATTTGAACCATTACACTTTAACGTCCTATACTCAATAATCCGAGATACAAACATCCCGTCGCAGAATGTCGCCATCCGCAATGGAATGAATAAAGTTGACACAATAATAAAACATTATCGCGGGGTTGAAATGCCGCATTGGGTATATCGCGTTGAAAAAAATATTATCGCAAGGTGACGTAGAATATTTGCATTAAACATGATTACGCCTTAAGTGCTTGATAAAATGAAAAATGTCGAATGTCAAACCTACATAGAACAACACTTGTCCCATCATCCACTTTTATTATACGTGAGTTAATCAGACGCTTGTCCTGACTTGTAGCCAGAGTTTCTCTATAAGAACAATACCAAAAAAACGCGAACGGCATTGCTGTCTTTCGCGTTTCCTTGTTTAATAAAAAAAGAAATCACAATCTCTCACATTCTTTAAGCCATAAAGCTGCGACAGCATCGCTCGACATCCGCCAATCTGTACGAGGACTGAGGCTGACACTACCGACCTTCGGACCGTCAGGCAGACATGAACGTTTGAACTGCTGCGAGAAGAAGCGGCGTATGAACACCGTAAGCCAATGCTTAATGACATCGTCGGCATAAGCACCGGCAAATGCCTTACGCGCCATCAAATAAAGTCTCAACGGGCTGAAACCGAAACGTAACATATAATAAAGGAAGAAGTCATGCAACTCATACGGACCTACGATGTCTTCGGTCTTCTGGCTTATGGTGCCGTCCGCAGCTGCCGGCACGAGTTCGGGACTTACGGGAGTGTCAAGTATATCAAGCAGTGTAGTGCGCACTTCTTCTTCAAGACCGTCCGCCGCATGGCGCACAAGATAGCGCACAAGAGTCTTGGGCACGCCGGCATTGACTCCATACATACTTATATGGTCGCCGTTATACGTGGCCCAGCCAAGGGCCAACTCTGACAAGTCCCCTGTTCCGACGACCATCCCGCCGGCTTGGTTTGCCATATCCATAAGCACTTGTGTGCGTTCGCGTGCCTGGCTGTTCTCATAGGTTACGTCATGCTCGTCAGGGTTATGGCCTATGTCACTGAAGTGGCGGCTGACGGCGGCCGTGATGTCTACTTGGCACATAGTAATGCCAAGTCCTCGCATTAAGGCCGTAGCGTTGCTATGGGTTCGTCCTGTCGTGCCAAACCCCGGCATCGTTACGCCTGTGATAGCCGTACGAGACAAACCTAGGGCGTCAACAGCCTTGGCTGCAACAAGTAGGGCCAACGTACTGTCAAGGCCTCCGCTAACGCCAATGAAAACAGAACGGCAACCGGTGTGGGCGAGACGCTTAGCCAAGCCGAGAGCCTGTATGGACATTATCTCGTTGCAAGTGGCAGCCATATCGGTGGCTTTCGGTATGAATGGATGTGGTTCAATAGCGCGTTCAAGCTCGAAATCACGTACAGCAGTGGCAGTATGAGCATCAATAATCCTGGCTGACACGCCGCGGGATGCTGCCGCAAACGTGCTGTTGGCGCGGCGCTCGGCACGCAAACGCTCAACGTCAACCTGCATTTCAACAGCTTGTGCCTCAAGGCTGAAACGACTGCCGGCGGCAAGACGCGCCCCGTTCTCATATATTAAGGCGTTACCGGCATATACAGCATCCTGTGTGCTTTCTCCGTACCCGCTACCAGAGTAAACGTATGCAGAAATTGTACGTGCGCTTTGTTGCGCGATAAGCGTCTCAAGGTAAGCGTGCTTGCCTACAAGTTCGTCGCTGGCCGATAGGTTGAGTATGACGTCGGCACCAGCGAGGGCAAGACTTATACTCGGAGGTGCCGGTGCCCACAGGTCTTCACAAATTTCAACACCGATGAGTGCTCCATCACACGTACGGAACAGCGTTGGTTGAGATGTTACAAGCACCTTGTTGCCGGCATAACGCACTTCGGTTGGTTGAATATCTAACGCTGAAGCAAACCATCGTTTCTCGTAAAATTCGCCGTAATTTGGCAAATAAGTCTTAGGTACAAGTCCTAACAGATCACCCTTTTGGATTACTGCGGCACAGTTTAGCAATACATCACCCACAGGCACGGGAACGCCAACTACGACTATTATGTCAAGGTTGCGGGTAAAGTCGAGCAACATAAGGATGCCCGTCTCGGCTTTTTCAAGCAGTAATGTCTGATGAAAGAGGTCTTGACAAGTGTAACCCGTTACACACAGTTCGGGGAACACCATAGCTTCTACTCCCCAACCCTCGGCCTTGGCAACAAGAGTTTCTATCTGTTGAATGTTGTATTCGCAGTCAGCAACACGCAGTGAAGGGACACCGGCTGCAACTTTCATAAATCCGTATTGCATCTTTTAAAATTAAAAATTAAGAATCGAGACTTTTAACTACGAATTAAGAAAATATGCTTTTATGAGTGCGTGATCTGCGTTTTAATCTATGAAGGCATATTTCCTTATTTTTAATTCTTAACTCACTTTATTGTTACTTGCGTAGCTCCATATCCGTACTCTTGGAACGAAGCATCTTGGTAAGGGCAGTTTTTATAACGATAGTTCAATTCATGAATAATTGCATGACGAAGCACACCTTCACCCTTACCGTGTATAAATATCAACCTTACACCTTTTTTACCTTTGTATTCGTCCATTGTCTTTCGAAAAACGTCAAGCTGATGGTTGAGAATGTCGGCTGCCGACATTCCCGCAGTGGTTTCAAGCAGCTCTGTGGCATGAAGATCAACAACGACCGGTTCATTCTTACTGCGGCTTCGTGCAGGTTGCACCACGGGACGACTGTCCGCCTTTGCTTTTTGAGCCATCTCCTGCTTTAACTTCTTAGCGTCAACAACGAGGGGGCGCACAGGCTGGTCATTCTCAACAATGGTATAAACAAGAGCCGGTTCTTCAAAGAAATCATTTTCCTTGAACGTATGAAGCTTGTAAAACTTTACTGTGTCAATGCGTAACCTTGCGTCTATAGCAGGCTTGATTATGAAATTCTTATCACGCTTATAAGCCACAAGCTGCACCGCGACACGCTCAAGGAGATTTAAGGCTTCTCGATCAAACTCCTCTACAAACAACTTTGTATTTGGCTCTATTTCGCCTTTGGAACGTAGGCTCCAACTTGCGCCCTCTGCTGAGAGATATGTGTAAGTTACATAATAGTTGCTGTCGTTTACAAGGTAAGACTCGAATTTTGTGGTGGTAAGTTCTCGGCTGTCAACCGGCACAAAAGCTAGATATACGGATAACACATCGCCCCCCTTTCGTTCTTCAGGTTCGGCACGGAAAGTTATAGGACGGTCGGCAGGATCGTAATCTTTATCAACAGAAGGTTTGGGAGACGGAGAAGCGGGCTTAATGTCGTAATCATCACAGTCAATGACAACAACATCGTTTATCCGCACGGGAATCTGAAAGCCATCCTCGTCTTCAACTAAAACTATGTTTTTATCACGGAAACCGGCAATTACTCCACCGCCGACTTCGCTTATAAATCTTACTTTGTCTCCTATTTTCATAAATTTATTTTTTGAAAGAATAAAAAAACAAGAATGAACACAAAAGAAAAGAGGGATTTAACGCATACACATTTAATGTGATTGTTTAATAATCCGTATCCCACTATTCATTTTAATAAATCACGGTATCAACAATGAACTGTCACCATAACTTAAGAATCTGAAACCATTACTAAGGGCATAATCATAGATTTTACGCCAATCGCCATGCACAAAAGCACTGACAAGCAGCAATAATGTACTTTGAGGCTGATGGAAGTTGGTGACGAGCATTTTAACAATCTTATATTCATATCCCGGTGCTATGATAATCTGCGTGCTACCATGAAACGCCCTCATATCGTTGCGGTCGAGATAAGTTATTATGTTGCCGATGGCTGCCGTAGGAGTTATTTCAGGATGTGTGTCGTAGGGTTCCCATTGACTTATATGTAGCTCACTTTCTGTCGCATCAGGATTAACTGCAAGACGTGCTCCGACATAATAAAGGCTCTCCAATGTGCGTACACTGGTTGTGCCAACGGCTATTGCCTGTGCATCGTGACTGACAAGCCTCTCAAGGGTTGCACGGCTCACACTGATATATTCAGTGTGCATATTATGCCCGGCAATCTCTTCACTCTTTACGGGCTTGAATGTTCCAGCACCTACATGGAGCGTAAGCTCCTCACGGTCAACACCGTGGAGATCTATCGAGCGCAAAACGTCATCTGTGAAATGAAGACCGGCTGTAGGCGCAGCCACACTTCCCTTTATTTTCGAGTAAACTGTCTGGTAAGTCACCTTATCACTTTCCTCGGTTTCCCTGTTTAGATACGGCGGTATTGGCAATTCGCCGACTGTGTCAAGAATATCGGCGAACGTAACATCACCGTTCCATGTAAAATCTATCCAATGGCTTGTGCCTTGCTCATGGCGACGCTCAGCCGAAAGGGTGACACTGTTACCTTTGATTTCAAATGTACGGCGCAGCGTTCCTTCCTTCCACTTCTTCAAATTACCAACCAAACACAACCATGAACACTCACCGCGCGACTGAAACATTTGTTCATAGTCAGAAGGCCGGGCCGGTTCGAGAAGGAACACCTCAATTAAAGCACCTGTTTCTTTCTTAAAATGGATACGCGCTTGGATTACCCGCGTATTGTTAAACACCATCAACGCACCATTCGGAAGATAGTCCGCAATGTTGTAAAACATATCTTCCGATACCTTTCCCTTGTTATAAACCAAAAGTTTGCTATGGTCTCTGGGCATAACAGGAAACTTGGCAATACGCTCATCCGGCAAATCGTAATTAAAATCTCTTATCTGAATATGTCTTGTATTCATTTATGCAAACTTATATTAAAAAAACATAGCCCTCATGACTGAATAAAGTAACGTCAAAGCGAGGACAAGAAGCACAACGTCAACATCAATACGGTTGTAACCAGTTGACGTATATTGTGACGATATGTAATTAAAGTCAGGGTACATACGTAAATATGACTTGATGTAAATAAAATAAACCACCGAACCGACAATGCCTCCCCACAACAAACCGACAACTATGTCACTTGGATAATGAAGGCCAAGATACATTCGCGTCCAGCAATTCACCAACGACCACAACACCATTGCTACGACAAATGATTTCTTACGAACAAGTAAAGAGAAAAACATAGCTATGCAGAATGTATTTGAAGCATGGGCAGAAAAGAACCCGTACTGAGTGCTACGGATACCGTTTACAACTTCGACAGTGTATTTAATTAACGGGTCGTTTGAAGGTCGGAGCCTGCCGACTAAAGGTTTTACAATAAAATCAGCAACACCATCAGACAATACTATGCACAAAAGAACACAACCGATGATAAGCATTATCTGTTTCATCGTTTCGTTATTCTTTATAACAATGTAAAGCAAGGAAATATATAATGGTATCCACGTCAAACCTGACGTAAGTACAAGTGCCAAGTTATCAACGAACAACGAACCGCTGCCGTTGAAAAACGATAATACATCCCTGTCAATCTCAATCATTGTCTGCATCTGCTTACTGAATTTTCACAAATATCATATCCTTTCCATTTGCGAACTTAACATCCACCCTTCACGACCGTCTTCAAGTTCTACTTGCTTCCAATCCTTCATCGTGTCGTCGATTATTTCCACACGGCTGCCCTCATGAATAATAGCATTGTATTCACTACCCGACACTGGTGTTTTCCTTAAAGGCGCCGAAGGTGAAATAACAACTGCACCGCTGCGCTGTGTCAATATCTGTCTTTGTGCATAAGCAAATACATTGCTCAAAACAAAAAGTAAAATAAACACGGCAGCTCCATAAAAGCCGACTTTTCTGACTAACAATCTCCGCCCGAATAAATAGCACAGCACAAGCATCAATGCAAGCGCGACGCTCACAATTGCAGTCTTTGCCCATCCATCAACACTTGTCAGATTGACCAATGACTTATACCAAGTCACAAAAAACATTTCAGACTTCGGGGTTATCTTGTCTATCGTCTTAGACCGAGCCATTTGCAAATTAAACCTTATGTCATCATCACCAGGCGACAACATAAGTGCACGCTCATAGTTCAGGACAGCACGTGTGATGTTATCTACACGGTAATAGGCATTTCCTAAATTGTAATATAACTCAACACTTGGACCTTCTTTTTTAAGCAACTCTTCATAATCCCTTATTGCCTGGACATAGTTGCCTTTCTTATATTCGTCGTCCGCATTCTTCTTGGTTATCGCACTCGCTGACAACGGTATGACAACAACAAATGCCAACACAACAAAAAAACTGATATTCATTTTACGCTTTTTCTGTCCACTAAGCACGTCTTCTATTTTTATGATAGCCGTCATTGCCGCTTCAAATGTTTGATTCATATTCCCTTTCGCATCTCCCGGTGCATAGCGGTTGTATTCACATTCATCCACAGCTTTCACGAACATATTAATTGTTTCTTCATTCACGTTCCGTTGTGCCAATTTTTCTGCAATGTTATCTTTTGCCAGCTGCTCTACCGGCATATTCAACTTGTCACCAACATACCCCCACAAAGTCCGGAGTACTTCGTCATAGAACTTATCATGCTCATTATTCAACATCAACTTGTTCGCATACTGCAAACGCTTGGTTGCTATTCGATTAGCTTTCTTTATTTTCAAACGTGTAATGTCGGCACTATCGATAGCACGTTTCCTAAATATCACAAGCACACCGACAAAGATGATAAACAAAAATGACAAAACAGCCCAATACGTCGCAGAACCATAAAAAATGTCATACACATCCTGCACATAGTATTTCCCCTCCTTTATAGGATGTATGTCTTTGTCTTTCAAATCACCATAATCAATGGCGGCACTTGGACTTCCGTCACCTTTTTCTACCTCAAGATTGAAAGATTGGGTCTTTATTGTCTTATAAGTATTTGCGTCAACGTCGTAATAAACAAACTCAACGGCGGGTATTACGTAACGCCCCTGATTGCGTGGTACGGCCAAGAAATCATAGACCATGTTACCCTCAACACCGTTTTGTGTAAGTTTCGTTTTATCTATGACTTTTGCGTCATATTTGTCAAAATCTTTTGGAAAAGCGACTACTGGCTGCTTTATTAATTTCAAATTTCCCACTCCACCAACTACAACGCGCACTGTCACAGGATCGTTAGCCTTAACCTTACTCTTACTGATCTGTGCACTTATGTTGAATTTACCTACGCCACCAGAGAAATTAGCCGGCCGTTTAGGTAAAGGATCTACTTGGATTGTAATTCCAGGAGCCTTGATTGAACGCTTGACTTCTATATATCCCGAACCTCCATTGAGGAATGCTTCGTATGGATCTACATTTCTATTTTGCTGGCTGATTGTTCCTTCAAAGGTGATGCTTGGTATTTCTAACTTACCTGTCATTTGCGGATACATTACATACTGGCTCCACGTAACACAACGATAAGGCCGTCCGTTAACCCGTTCTATGTGAAACGATTTCTGCTGCGGAAGCGGTATTTCTTGCGTATGAAATCCTGTCAAATCCGGCATTTTTCCATCAAGTTTAGACAAATTTACTAATGTGTAAACTTTGTATGTAAGAAGTATCGGCTCTTGTTCATGCACCCTGCGCTTATTTGCACTCACTTTTATGAACAAATCACTGGCACTGATTGCCGTACCGGCATTACGCATTTGTGGTTGTCCATACGAATCATCATGCATTCTCGGAGCACCATTGTTACTCTGTACACGACCAGAAACCTTTACCTTGGCAGACTTTGATGTAAGCCTTTTCCCGTTTACCACAACACTCGCCGCCGGAATCGTGTATGTACCAGCCTTAGAAGCATATAATATGAATGTAAATGTCTTTGATGAAGAACTACTTGTATGTCCGTTCGCCATCTGAAAACTTGACTGCTCAGATACGTAAGGCCCCGTTATGACTTCAAGCGCATCAGGTATCTTTCCGATATGTATCTCATCAGATGCGTTGATTGTGCCCACTGTGTACGTCAACCTGAAATTTTCACCTACTGACACGTTTGACGGGACGTTGATAACGAGCCTTTGCCCGTAAGCCAACACCGTACATAACAAGACAAATTGCAATAAGAGTATATATTTTTTCATATTAAATGCATGGATTTCATCATTCTTTCTTTACATCCGGCAAATAAGTAAGACTCCATTCTGCTTTTGTTAAACCAAAACGCAAATTTAAAGACATTACCAATTTTTGCCACTTCCTCTTCGTGTGGTTTGTTTCTGCATTGCCTTCCTCAAACGTTGCTGCGTAGCTTTTTCATTTTGGATTGCAGCATTGAGTAGTTGTTCGGCATTATCTTTACTCATTCTTTCGTCTTTTTGTTGCCGTTTGTTTTCACCTTTGTTTTTGTCGTCGTTATTGTCCTTATCATTTTGTTGTTTTTCTTTCTCGTTCTTTTTCTTATCCTTGTTCTTGTCGTTTTTCTGCAACTTTTTACACAGTGCAAGGTTATAACGCGTCTCGTCGTCTTTCGGATTATTACGCAAAGATTGCTCGTAAGCCTTTATTGCTTCGCCATACATTTTATGATTTTGACAAATCACACCGATATTGTGATACACACTTGCAAGACGCAACTTATTCGTTTCAAGTCGTGCGGCTCTCTCATATTGTGCGACAGCTGCTGAATCCTTGTTCTGCATCATCAAAACACATCCAAGATTATAAACCGCCTGCGGGTTCGACGGATTTTTAGATACGGCCTTCCTATATTGTATTTCAGCCTTATCATATTTCTGTGCCTCAAACAAGCGGTTGCCGTCACGTATGAACTGGCGGTCTGTCTGCGCATTTGCCAAAGCTACGATGCCTAACAAAAACGACATCATAAACAACTTTAACATATTTGATTTCATTTCGGTCAAAATCATTTAAAAAGTTTTATCTTCCTCAAAAGCGGATTCTTGCTTTCAAGAACTACAGTCTCAATCACAAGCACAAGAAGCAACAATATAGCAACAGCCTGGAACTGTTCGTCGTATTCACTGTAAACAACATTCATAATGTCGCCTTTTTGCAACTTCGTTATTTCGTTCTCCAACTGCTTTTGGGCCATATTGTTATTTTCCACATGGATGTATGCTCCACCACCGGCTTCGGCAACGCTCTTACACATCTCTTCATTCAACGCTGACATCACCTCCTGCCCGGTGTTGTCTTTCATGTAACCACCATTACCGTCAGGTACTGGCGTACCTTTGGGCGACCCGACGCCAAGCACAAACACTCTCATACCTTTTTTCTTGGCCTTCTTTGCCGCTTCTACGGCACCTCCCTCATGGTCCTCACCGTCAGTTATCACGATGATAGCACGCCCTACTTTATCTTGTTGTGTAAAACTTCTCGAACTTAAATCAATGGCTTCTGCAAGGTTGGTGCCTTGCGATGCAATTAGTGACGGATCTATACTCTGCAAGAACATCTTGGCTGAAACATAATCACTTGTTATAGGCAACTGGACAAATGCGTCACCGGCGAAAACAACCAAACCTACCCTATCGTTCGTAAAGTTGTCAACAAGATTTTCTATCATCATCTTGCTTCGCGCCAAACGTGAAGGCTGTACGTCCTCAGCTTTCATCGAATTACTTATATCCAAAGCTAATACTACTTCAATACCTTTACGTTGCTCTTGGCTTATCTTTGTGCCCATTTGCGGACGGGCAAGCATGACTATAACCAACGCCAACGCCGTCATCAGCAGCCAAAACTTCAACTCTCGCCGTGGCTGTGACACGTCGGGCATAAGGCTTTTCAGCAATTCCGGGTCACCGAATTTCTTTAACTGCCCCTTGCGCTTGCGTAACCCGTATAGGCGCACCAACACAAGAATCGGTATCAAAATCAGCAAATATAAATAATCAGCGCTTTCAAATCTGAACATACTCGTTTACATTTTTCTGTATTATATCATTACGCGTGTCACCCAGTACCGCACAATTAAGGTATCCTTCGGAAAACGACAAGCCTCAAAAATATTTCCAACAGTAATGACAAAAACGCAGCTAATGCGAACGGCTGGTAAGCGTCATACCGCTTGGAAAACTTCTTTACGTCCATCTTCGTTTTTTCAAGTTTGTCGATGTCTTCATATATTTTCTTCAACTCCGCCGTATTGGTAGCACGATAAAAATGGCCGTCTGCCGTCGATGCGATCTCGCCCAACGTCTCTGTATCTACATCGGCGCGCATATTCACATATTGCGTAGTCCCGCCTACCTGTATCGGATATGGGGCCACGGTTTTACTGCCAACCGCTATGGTATAAACACGTATGCCGAAACTTTTTGCTATGTTTGCAGCCGTAAGCGGTGATATGTCACCCATATTGTTGCTACCGTCGGTAAGCAATATCACAACTTTACTTTTGGCCTTGCCGTCTTTTAAGCGTCCTACAGCATTGGCAAGCCCCATTCCGATGGCCGTACCATCAGAAATCAAGCCCCGTGCCGCAATATCCGTTCTTACATTCTGTAAGAGGTTTATCAATGATGTGTGATCTGTCGTCATAGGGCACTGCGTGAAAGCCTCACCTGCAAAGATTGTCAATCCTATATTGTCATCGTGACGCCCCGATATAAACTCTGACGCCACGCTCTTGGCCGCTTCAATCCTGTTGGGCTTCAAATCCTCGGCAAGCATACTCGTTGAAACATCCATTGCCAGCATTATATCTATGCCTTCCACCGTGCGACGCCCCCAGCTGTTGTTGGTCTGCGGCCTTGCAAGCACGATGACAATAAGGATAAAAGTAATTGTCCGCAACATCATCGGAAGCCCCATAAGGCGCACGCGCCAACTCTTTGGCGCGTATTGATAAGCGAACGTGTCGCTCATGCGCATCGTAGGCTCACTCTTTTTCCGATACAACAAATACCAAATAAGGTAAGGTATCAGCAGTAGCAGTAATAAAAAATATTCCTTATTGACAAATTCCATAATCCGCAAATCCCATTATATCAATAAATACACTTGGTAAATGACAATCGCCAACAGCACCACGCCGGCTACAATCAGACCCCATATAGAAGCCTTCAGCATTGTGCGCGAACGCATACTCCGCTTGTCTTTTTCTGTCAAGTCAGGCTCTACACGTTCCACCGTCGGCTGGTTTTCGAGTTTTGTTGTATTTATGAAAGCAACGGCATTGACGAGGTTGGCATCATTTTCGTTGATAAGCGTGGAATATTTGGCAAACTTCACCAAATCTGCTGTCATGAAAAGTTCCTTCAGCTCGTCTGTCATTTTCTTGTCGCCTTCCTGTTGCAGACGTGATATGATTTCTGAGCTAGTCATTTCCATCGCGTTGAACCCGAACCTTTCCTTGATATATTTCCTAATTACGTCGGTCAGCTGTGTGTAATACGTCTTTTGGTCTTCCTGTGCAGTCATCCTATTTGCCTTGATGTTATCAATTTCTTTCAAGGCGCGCTGGTGTGGAGGTATCTTCTTGATTATGCGCACACGTGCTATGACCGGCTTGTTTTCTTTCAGGCGTGTCCAAAGGTAATATGCAGCCACGCACACCAAGACAAACACCACGCTCATCCAAAAAGCAAACTCCCATTCACTCCATTGGAAAGGGTTGTCCTGTACACCTTTTGGAGGAAAGAACTTTTCAGGATGCAAAGTATCAACGGGCACCGTCAACACCTTTAACGCAAGGCTTTTGCTTTTATACGCTTTGCCATCCACTTTTACCGTCATCGGTGGAAGATAATACAGCTTTTCATCAAATGACGTCAAAGTGTATCTTTTGCTTATTTTGACAAGCCCGTTGTCAAGATGAGAGGTGTCTGCGTCAGAATGGCTGAGCACTTCCACCCCAGGCGTGATATACTGTGACGGCTTATACACAGGCATTTCCACCCGCGAGCCTTTTTTAGCCGTCACGCTTAGAGTTATGCCAGTCTGTTCACCTATCAGTATTTGTATCGAGTCTATCTTCGACTCAACAGACACTTGAGCCGAGGCACACAACACGCAAACACAAACTGTTATAAAACAAATAATACGTTTCATCTCATTTTCATTGAATAATACCCGGCGAACCGGCAATTCAACGCCTTTAACGCTTGTTATCCATAATGCCGACCTTGGCTTTAACAACAGCCAGTCATAGGCGTATTTGGTATGATATTCCAGCGATGCCCGTCAACTTCTCATGGCGAACAGCTGCAAAAGAGCTTTCACATAATCTTGATTTGTGGCTATTGACACATTGTCAACATTGCTTTTGTTAAAAGTGTCGGACAGCATCTTCTGCCGATTCAACCAATAAGCATGATGGGCGTTGCGCAACCTCTTGTCGCTGGTGTCTATGTACATCTCATGGCCGGTCTCGGCGTCGAGCACTTTCATCAGACCTACATCAGGCAGCCATTCCGCACGAGGGTCGTACACCTGCACTGCCACCACGTCATGTTTCCTGTTGCATATCGTCAGGGCATTCTCAAACTCATTTTTCACATAGAAATCGCTCATCAGGAACGCCGTACACCTACGCTTCAGCACACTTGTGAGAAACTCCACTGCCATACGAACGTCTGTTTTCTTGCTTTCAGGGTGAAAGTCAAGCATCTCGCGAATTATGAACAATATGTGCTTGCGTCCTTTCTTAGGCGGAATGTATTTCTCTATTTTGTCAGAAAAGAATATCACGCCTATCTTATCGTTATTCTGTATGGCACTGAACGCCAGTGTGGCGGCAATCTCGGTGACAACCTCACGCTTTGTAGAACGCTGCGTACCTACGTCCAACGAACCGCTGACATCAATAAGCAGCATCACGGTGAGTTCGCGCTCTTCTTCATACACCTTAACATATGGCTTATGAAAACGGGCCGACACATTCCAGTCAATGTCGCGGATATCGTCGCCGTACTGATACTCGCGCACTTCGCTAAAGGCCATTCCCCTACCCTTAAACGCAGAATGATACTGGCCTGCGAAGATATTGCTACTCAACCCACGAGCCTTTATCTCTATCTTCCTGACCTTTTTTAATATGTCTTGGGTATCCATTAAGGAACCTCCACCTTATTTATTATGTCACTTACAATCTCCTCACCTGTCACATTTGTAGCCTCTGCCTCATAAGACAGTCCTATGCGGTGCCTCAATACGTCGTGAGCCACGGCTCTGACGTCTTCGGGTATCACATAGCCGCGGCGTTTGATGAAAGCGTAAGCCCTTGATGCCTTCGCCAGATTTATACTTGCGCGTGGGCTTCCGCCAAAGACAATCAGGTCTTTCAGCTGTGGCAGACCATATCTGTCAGGGTAACGTGTGGCGAAAACTATATCTGCGATGTATTGCTCTATCTTTTCGTCGATGTAGACTTTCCGTACCACATCACGGGCATTGATTATCTCGTCCGCAGATATTACCGGAGTAACTTCAGGCAACGAGCGCTGTAGGTTCTCACGTATGATGAGTTTCTCTTCATCCAAAGTAGGATAATCGATTATAACTTTCAACATGAATCGATCCACCTGAGCCTCTGGCAGCGGATACGTACCCTCCTGCTCTATCGGGTTTTGCGTTGCCATAACGAGGAACGGGTTGGGCAGGTCGAACGTGTCGCTGCCTATCGTCACCTGATGCTCCTGCATGGCTTCGAGTAGCGCGCTCTGTACCTTGGCCGGGGCACGGTTTATCTCGTCGGCCAACACGAAATTGGCAAACACTGGGCCTTTCTTCACTTGAAACTTCTCGTCTTTCTGTGAATAAATCATCGTACCCGTAACGTCGGCCGGCAACAAGTCTGGCGTAAACTGTATCCTGCTATATTTTGAATCAACCAACTGCGCCAATGTCTTGATGGCGAGCGTCTTAGCCAGTCCCGGCACTCCTTCGAGCAATATGTGTCCGTCGCTAAGCAAGCCTATAAGCAAGGCCTCCACCAAGTGCTTCTGGCCTACGATTACGCGGTTCATCCCCATTGTGAGGCTCTCGATAAACGAGCTTTTCTGTTCGATCAAGATGTTCAATTCGCGAATATCTATTGATTCTGCCATGATTTTCTGTTTTTATTGTTCCACTTGAAATTTTAGCGCAAAAATACTACATTATGAACTTTTGCGCGAAATTTTGAAACTAAATAATATTAAAAAAGTTTCTCAACACTTATTATTTAACGAGCGTTCATACAAATTCATCTATACCTCTACGATTTAGATTACGAATAACAGTATTTAAATATGGTTACATTTACTATAACAGGTATCAAAATATCTGTTATAGCGCTTATATCAACAATTTCAGCCTGATAACCTCCTGATTTTGGAGCATAAATTGAGAAAGTGTGGAAATTTCGCCCTGCTGCCTTTATGCTGTTTGCATATTGTAATGTAAATAGCTAAAATCCTTCCAGACCGACTTTTGTTTTAACATTTAAATTACCGTGACAAATAAATTTTCAGACTTCACATAAAAATATGCACCCATTTTGTGTGCAAATGTAAGAGCTTGATTTTATGACTAATACACGCCACGTTAGTTAAGTGTGCAATAAAATGCGCCGATTTAATATCTTTTCTATGGTACTCGCCGGCTGTAAATCACATATCCATCGCAGCAAAACATCGTTTCTGTTGCGTTTTCAGGGACAAAAAGTCATGCAAAAGATGCCTTTTCATCTTATAATATGCCTCCTTTTGCGTTGCTAACTGCCATATTTCATGACTTTAAAGGCTATTTAAGCCTTGTAAGAATTCTATTTTACTGATTTTTGCATACAAATACCAAATATACAAATGACACAAAAATGCCAGTTTTGATTAACAAATGACAATATTCAAAAATTGCATCAGGAGCGCATCAATATTGTAATCCGCAGCCGTTGTGTGAACATAAATTCATGATGGCTGCATATTTTGCGAAAACACATTTTATTGATACTCAATTATTATGCACCACTACTTAGTGTGTTGACACGATTGCCAAATGAAGCAATCTTCAGAAATGGATATTATGGTATTTTGATACATCCGCTATTTAGACGGAGAATAGTGAATATAAAATAAAACCTCCACCCTTTTGTATGGGCATCGGTTTTATTTTAATGAATATCTGCAAACAGCCCTGCTACCGTTACCGGTTGTAAACTTACAAGGCATTTGTCTTCAACTACTGATGAATGAGGGCTTTGCAGACATTCATATTATTTTATATTCACTATTTTGCTTTGGTTTCAGGACATCCCTTCAAAACGCTTAATGTTGAAACTGCCATTAAATGTGATAACCAACTCCACAACAAAGCTGCTGGGACTGTCAGGAATGGCAAGTTGCGTGATATAATGAAAGCCATCAGCGTCTGTCTCAGACAAACGTATATCACTCAAAACGCATTGCTTCAACATCGACGAGGGCACAGCCTTTACAAAATCATTCTTTCTGAAATCTTTTGAAAACAACTTTGTCGCACCTTTGAACAAGCTGACATGGATGATGTTGTCGTAATAGATATTTTCAATCTCCATACCTTCAGCGTTGTAAAACGATCTGTACACTTTGAATGTTGTAGGGTTCACTTGGACGTAACTGTGGTATTTATGTCCTGAATATGTCACTACGGTGTCGCTTTTAATCACTTTCCCTTGATTAAGCACGATGGGACGGTGGCGGACAAAATAAAGCGAATCGTTAGGCTCTTCACTTTTTACCAACTTTACGATGTCACCAGCTTGGTTCTTAAACTCAAACAAATGTTCAGATTTATGCGTAATGGGATATTTCGACACTGTGCTGCCCATAAGCACCATCGTGTCTTGCACTATCCGAAACTTGACAGGCTGGGTTGTAGAGTCCGGATAATAAATCGTGTCACCTTTAATTTTGAACACAACGTTCTCTTCATCCGCATCAATCCATATTCCGGCAAGCATGGCCTTGGCATTCAAATCCTCGACAGGCGCTTCTGGCCGTTTGTTTGAATTGCCACAACCAAAAAACAATGTTACCGCAAAGACAACGGAAAGAATACAGAATGTGCCTTTATTTGTCATTTTCCTATACAATGATACTCAAAACCAAGTTCGGCCAAATCGTCCTTATCGTATATATTCCTGCCGTCAAGCACTAACTTACGGTGCATCAACTTACCCACACGCGCCCAGTCAGGCAGACGAAATTCTTTCCACTCGGTAAGCAGCATCAACGCTTCAGCATTATCAACAGCCTCATACATATCATTACAAAAGACAACCTTGTCGCCAATGATGCGGCGGCATTCGTTCATGGCTTCAGGGTCGTACACATTTATGACACACCCGGCTTTTAACAACTCGCGTATCACCACGAGTGCCGTTGATTCACGCATATCATCAGTCTCAGGCTTGAAAGCCAAGCCCCATAACGCTATACGCTTGCCAGAAAGAGACTCACCACCAAAGGCTGTGACGAGTTTTTTAACCAACACTGTCTTTTGTTTCTCGTTGACACGTTCAACAGCCTTAAGTACCTCCAATGAATATCCGTTGTCATCAGCAGTCTTTATAAGAGCCTTGACGTCCTTCGGAAAGCACGAACCGCCATAACCGCAGCCTGCGTAAAGGAACTTACGCCCTATTCTCGTGTCCGAACCGATGCCCGCCCTGACCTTATCGACGTCAGCACCGACAAGTTCGCATAGGTTTGCAATGTCATTCATGAAACTTATCCTGGTGGCGAGCATCGAATTTGCGGCGTACTTCGTCATCTCTGCACTTGGAATATCCATGAAAATAACACGGAAATTATTTATCAGAAAAGGCCTGTAAAGTTTGGTTAGCGTTTTCTTTGCACGTTCACTGTTGACACCGATGACAACGCGGTCCGGGCTCATGAAATCTTTTATGGCGTTGCCTTCTTTCAAAAATTCGGGATTGCTTGCAACATCAAACTCCACATTTACACCACGCTTCTTAAGTTCTGCGGTGATTGTGTCATGAATTTTCAACGACGTTCCAACCGGAACTGTACTTTTTGTCACAACAATCAGGTAACGGTTGATGTTCTCACCAATGGTCTTGGCAACTTGGATGACATATTTTAAGTCCGCACTACCATCCTCATCCGGCGGCGTACCAACTGCAGTAAATATCACCTCTTGATCATTTATGACATCGGGCAAAGACGTTGTAAACTTAAGACGACCGGCTTTGACATTTTTCAAGACAAGTTCGTCAAGCCCCGGCTCATAAATGGGTATTTCACCACGTCTCAGCCCTTCTATTTTCTTTTCGTCAACATCTACACAAGTAACTGTCGCCCCTGTTTCGGCAAAACAAGCTCCTGACACCAAGCCTACATATCCGGTTCCTACAATCGCTATATTCATAATTATTTATTACAATTAATCAAAATATTCGGCTTTATTGAATGGCAGTGCCTCCAAATCCTTTTTACTGGTCAAAATTTCAGCCGCATCCATCGGCCAATCGATACCAAGATCGGCATCATCAAAACGGATTGACGCCTCGTGGCTCGGAGCGTACAAATTATCAACTTTATATGTAAAAACTGCTTCTTCGCTCAACACAAGAAAACCATGAGCGAAGCCCCTCGGAATAAAAAACTGCTTTTTATTCTCATCGCTAAGTTCAACCATTACATGACGGCCGAACGTAGGCGAACTTTTGCGCAAGTCAACAGCGACGTCAAGCACACATCCCTTGATGACACGGACAAGCTTTGCCTGAGAATATTCTCCTTTCTGATAATGAAGTCCGCGCAAAACGCCACGGCTCGACTTTGACTCATTATCTTGGATAAAGTCCACATTACCTATATTTTCCTTGAACTCATCGTTTTTGAATGCTTCAAAAAAATAGCCTCTCGCATCTTCAAAAACTTTCGGGGTAATGATATAAACACCCTCAATATCAGTCTTTACGTATTCCATATAAAAATACTTATTTTGCGTGCAAAAGTATAAAATAATATCAGAAATACGCCATTTGTGCCTGTTTTTTTGCGCCAAATTTGTTTTTTCAAATAAAATCCAGTACTTTTGCATACGTGATTGAATTGGAAAAACATATTGAGCACCTGCTTCTGAAAAGCGATTGTGTTATTGTACCAAACCTCGGCGGCTTTGTAGCAAGCCACGTGGGAGCTTGGTATGATGATAATGACAATATGTTTATCCCACCATACCGAACATTAGGATTTAACCCTAAGTTAAACATCAACGATTCTCTATTAGCACAGTCATACACAGAGACTTACGACATAAGTTATCCTGAAGCGTGCAACCGCATTGAAAGAGAAGTTGAGGAATTGTTGCAACATATTGCCAACCACGGTTCTTATGAGTTGAACGACATTGGTACTTTATACCTTAACAACGACGGCAACATTGAGTTTACACCTTGTGAAGCCGGGATACTGACACCTGATTTATACAGCCTTAGCTCGTTTGAGATGAAAACTCTTGAACAAATCTCTAATGAAAGCAATAAGCTCACGAATAACGGGACTGTTGAAGGTGCGAAAATTGTGAATATCACATCCGGCGACAAGGGGAAAGCTGTTGATAATAAGAACATTAGCGATGAAAATAAAAATGAACAATTAAGAACAAGTGCTATAAGAAACTTAGTGGCAGCCGTCATTGCCGTATTCTTATTTTTCGTGATGGGGACACCTGTCAATGAACAAGACAATATGATAACAAGCAATATGGATAATATGCTACTTCAGCAACTGTTGCAAAATGGACACGAAAGCGTGAAGCATATGAACCACATGAACACGTATAAGCTGAATACAGCTGACAAAGGTTCAGCGAGCAAGGCAAAAACAGAACCGGATACTGACACGATAAAAGTTGATGTTACAATTAAAAAGGTACAACACAATAAAGAATACTTTTGTCTCGTACTTGCAAGCAAAGTAACAAAAGATAATGCAAACGCCTTTGTTGATGAACTGAAACAAAAAGGCTACGACGAAGCTAACGTGTTGACTGAAAATAATAAGTCAATAAAAGTCACCTACGGACATTATGCGACACAACAAGAGGCTTTCAACGCACTAAACGAGTTACAAGGTAACGAAAATTTTTACGACGCTTGGGTTTATCAAGTAAAAAATTGATATGAAAAGAGTAAGATGTCCGAAATGTGACGAATATATCACATTCGACGAAACCAACTACCAAACAGGCCAATCATTGATTTTCGTATGCCCTAATTGTGGAAAACAATTCGGCATTAAAATAGGGAAATCCAAACTTCGCGAAACACAAAAAGAGGAAAACCTCAACGAACATACCGAAGACAACGGCTATGGAGCGATTGTTGTCATTGAAAACGTTTTCCATTATAAACAGGTTTTACCATTAAAATTGGGTGACAATACTATTGGCCGTTACATGAAAGGCAGCAAGACAACACTTCCGATAGAAACCAACGACCCAAGTATTGACATAAACCACTGTGTCATAAATGTTGCAAAAAACAAGAAGGGGGGCTTGGTATATACACTCCGCGACGGGCCAAGCAACACCGGCACATTTGTGGACAATGAAATATTAGGGGATCGTGAACGACGGATTATTTACGACGGCACGCTTTTTACAATAGGTGCTACAAGCATTATTTTAAGAGGCGCAACCACTGATGAAGCAAAATAAAACGTTAATAAAACATAAATACACTGTTTTATAAGAAAAAACACAAACAAAAATCATTTTAGAGAGGACAAAGGTTGTACCTTTGCACCCGATTTTTATAACATAAAGTCAAACTTTATTAATTAATAATTAATCATTAAATTATGTCAGATTTAAAGAACGTGCAACCATTGGCAGATTTCAACTGGGACGAGTTTGAAAATGGAAGCAACGCAAACGTAAGCAAAGAAGAACTCGAAAAGGCTTACGATGAAACCCTTAACAAGGTTAGCGAACACCAAGTTGTTGACGGAACCGTAATTTCCATTGACAAGAAAGAAGTAGTCGTTAACATCGGCTACAAAAGCGACGGTATAATTCCAGCCAGCGAATTCCGTTACAATCCCGACCTCAAAGTTGGAGACACTGTAGAGGTGTATGTTGAAAACCAAGAGGACAAAAAAGGACAACTGTTGCTTTCACACAAGAAGGCACGCTTGAGCAAGAGCTGGGAGCGCGTTAACGCCGCCCTTGCAAATGAAGAGGTTATACAGGGATACATCAAATGTCGCACTAAAGGTGGCATGATTGTTGATGTATTCGGAATCGAAGCATTCCTTCCCGGAAGCCAGATTGACGTTCACCCCATACGTGACTATGACGTATTTGTCGGCAAGACAATGGAGTTTAAAGTCGTTAAGATCAATCAAGAATTCCGTAATGTTGTCGTTTCACATAAAGCCCTTATCGAAGCTGAACTTGAAGCACAAAAGAGGGAAATCATCAGCAAACTTGAGAAAGGACAAATTCTTGAAGGTACAGTCAAAAATATCACATCATACGGTGTATTTGTTGACCTTGGCGGCGTAGACGGACTCATCCATATCACAGACCTTTCATGGGGCCGCGTAAGCGATCCGCACGAGGTTGTAGCATTGGATCAGAAGATAAACGTTGTTATCCTCGACTTTGATAACGAGAAGAAGCGTATCGCCCTTGGCTTGAAACAACTTACTCCCCATCCTTGGGACGCTCTTGATCCCAACCTCAAAGTTGGCGACCATGTTAAAGGTAAAGTTGTTGTCATTGCCGATTACGGCGCATTCGTTGAAATTGCTCCGGGTGTAGAAGGACTTATCCACGTTTCAGAAATGAGCTGGAGCCAGCATTTACGTAGTGCACAAGAGTTCATGCACGTTGGAGACGAGGTTGAAGCTGTAATCCTCACTCTCGACCGTGAAGAGCGCAAGATGTCGTTGGGCATCAAACAGCTTAAGGAAGATCCTTGGGAAACAATCGAGGTTAAATATCCCATCGGCAGTAAGCACACTGCTAAAGTTCGTAACTTCACCAACTTCGGTATTTTCGTAGAGCTTGAAGAGGGCGTAGACGGACTTATCCATATCAGCGACTTGTCTTGGACAAAGAAGGTTAAGCATCCTTCTGAGTTTACCCAAGTCGGAGCTGACATTGATGTTGTCGTTCTCGAAATAGACAAAGAGAACCGTAGGCTGAGCCTTGGACACAAGCAGCTTGAGGAAAATCCTTGGGACACTTACGAAACGATTTACACCACTGGTTCAATCCACAACGGTAAGATAACCGAAATTATGGATAAAGGTGCGGTTATTGCACTTAACGAAGGAGGTGAAGGCTTCGCGACTCCCAAACATCTTGTTAAAGAAGACGGCAGTCAAGCACAACTTGGAGAAGAATTGCCATTCAAGGTTATTGAGTTTGTAAAAGAAACAAAACGAATAATTCTTTCTCACAGCCGTACATTTGAGGATGCCAAAGAAGAACCTAAGAAGGCACCGCGCAACAAGAAAGTAAAGAAGGAAGAAACTCCTACAATCAACAACGTTGCAGCAGGAACAACCTTAGGTGACATTGATGCACTCGCCGAACTGAAGGCAAAAATGGAAAAAGGCGAATAAAATATCGACTAAGATATAGCATTATCACAAAAAGCCATATCAACACTCTCTGTGTTGATATGGCTTTTTCATTTCAAAACACAGAAACAGCCAAATATCTCAAACAGATATAAAACAAAATAGAACGTTTGTGTTATTACAATAATAATTGTTCGATTGGTGACGGGGCTATCATAGCCGACCGTGCCGGTGTAACGAAAGTACACATCCGCTTTAATATTGCTGTAAATATTCTGTTTTCTTCATATATTATGTCATTTTATTTTTAATGAATGCCCGCAATCACCCTATCCTCTTTTTAGTGGACTCTGTCAATAAGGCAAATGTCTTTAACTTCTTAGCGACCGCATGGAGCGATTAACTACTTTAACTACTGATGAATGCCCGCTTTGCGGACATTCATATTATTTTTTCTGTTCATTATAATAAGCCTCCACCCGTGCCCGGATGTTCTCGCGCAGGCATTCCTCGTAGAGCCACGGCTCGGCGCTGTGGA
>CALUGX010000127.1 GCA_944320285.1 uncultured Prevotella sp. | reverse complement strand
GAAGGTCATGTGTGCGTGCCGGCAAATTTCAACTGTCCCGGACAGCTTGTTATTAGCGGTAACGTGGAGGCTATCAACGAAGCCTGCGAGAAGCTCAAGGCCGCAGGTGCAAAGCGTGCACTGCCACTGAAGGTTGGCGGAGCGTTCCACTCTCCGCTGATGCAACCCGCAAAGGATGAATTGCAGGCCGCTATCGAGAAAACGGAGTTCAGCACACCGAAATGTCCCGTTTACCAGAATGTTGACGGTTTACCTCATACAGACCCGGCTGAGATTAAAACTAACCTCATAGCCCAACTTACAAGTTCGGTTAAGTGGACAAAATGTGTGCAGTCAATGATAGCCGACGGGGCGGATGACTTCACAGAGTGCGGCCCTGGCAAGGCCTTGCAGGGCATGATAGGTCGCATAGACAAGAATGTTGCAGCCCACGGAATAGCTTAATTATTGCAGACAAGTGACAAGCAGACTGTAGACAAGTGGCAAAACAAATCTCCTTGTCTACTCATTAGCTTGTCACTTGTCTGTTGAAAATTCGTCTGCTTGTCACTGTGAACTTATCTGCTAAACAAATTACCATGAACGATAAGATAATAATTTACCAGGTAATGACGCGTCTCTTCGGCAATCGCTCGATGGTGCGGAAGGAGAACGGCACGCTGGCTGAAAACGGGTGCGGTAAAATGAGCTTTTTCGATGCCTCGATATTGCGCAGGATAAGGAAACTCGGTGTAACGCACGTATGGTACACAGGAATCATACGCCACGCAAATAAGACTGACTATTCGGCTTACGGCATTCCGCGTCAACATCCGGCAGTTGTGAAAGGCAACGCCGGCTCGCCCTACGCCATAACGGATTATTACGATATAGACCCAGACTTGGCCGATGACGTGAATAAGAGGATGGCGGAGTTTGAGGCACTTGTCGGCAGGACGCATAAGGCTGGGATGAAGGTCATAATTGACTTTGTGCCCAATCATGTGGCAAGGCAATACAAGTCGGTGGCAAAGCCTGAAGGTGTCAACGATCTTGGAGAGGCTGACGATAAGCGGATGGGCTTCTCAACGAAAAACAACTTTTATTATTGCGTTGATTTGCCGTTTGAGCCTTATTTCGACCTGAACGACGAAACAGGGTTGCCGTATTCTGAGTTTCCGGCTAAGGCAACCGGCAACGACCATTTTGACAGTCACCCCGGCGTGAACGACTGGTATGAGACGGTAAAGTTAAATTACGGCGTTGATTATTGCGACGCCGGCGGACGGTCGTGTCATTTTACGCCAAGGCCTGACACATGGGCGAAGATGGTTGCTATACTTAAATTCTGGGCGGGTAAGGGTATTGACGGTTTCCGTTGCGACATGGCAGAGATGGTTCCGGTAGAGTTTTGGAACTGGGCTATAGCCGAGGTTAAGTCTTGCTGCCCTGAGTTGCTGTTTATTGGTGAAGTGTATAATCCCGCGCTGTACAGGAGCTATGTGGCTGCCGGTTTCGATTACCTTTATGATAAGGTTGGAATGTATGATTGTCTGTGTGGTGTAATGCGCGGAACCTGTGCAGCGTCGGCGATTACGTGGCAGTGGCAGGCAGTAGATGATATAAAGGACCGTATGTTGTATTTCCTTGAAAATCATGATGAGGTGCGTTTGGCCAGTGACTTTTTGGCCGGCGACGCCAAGCGTGGATTGCCGGCGCTGGCGGTAAGTGCGTTGATGTATAAAAATCCTTTCATGCTTTACGCAGGTCAGGAATTTGGCGAGCGCGGAATGGACAAGGAAGGCTTCAGTGGGCGTGACGGCCGCACGACAATCTTTGATTATTGGACGGTTAATTCGTTATATAGTGGCTACGTAGACCGTAAAAAGCTGACGCCGAATGAAAAGGCGTTGGAAAAGTTTTACACTAAACTGCTCAACGTAGCAGTGAGCGAGAAGGCGGTGAGTGACGGTCAATTCTTTGATCTCATGTATGCCAACAACGGAAGTTACGGCTTCAATCCTGACAGGCATTATGCTTTTTTGCGTAAATACGGGGATGAAGTTATTTTCGTTGTCGCCAATTTTTCGGACGTTGACGTAGAATGTGAAGTGCATATTCCAGCCCATGCTTTTGACGTCCTTGGGTTACCTGAGACGACTGTTAAAGCAATCGACCTGCTCTCAACAGGGCATCCGGAGTCTATGGAACTTAAAACTGACGGCAATGTCAAGGTGAATGTAAGTGCTAATGGCTGCAAAGTATATAAATTTATTATTTGAAACGATTTTCAAGAAAATCTCATGGTACTGATGGAAGATAATTACAGTCTTAACGCCCATAATAAAGAAGAATTTCCACCTGCGCATACGGCTGAACACTTGCTAAACCAGACAATGATAAAGATGTTTGGGTGTGAACGTTCAAGCAATGCACATATTGAACGGAAGAAAAGTAAAATAAGTTACATTCTCGACCACAAACCGTCGCGTCAGGAAGAAAAGGCTATCGAGAAACGCATGAATGAACTTATTGAAGAGGACTTGCCGGTAACATTTGAGTTTGTAACACGTGATAATGTTCCCGAAGGCGTTTCGTTGGATAAGTTGCCTGATGATGCTTCTGACACTCTGCGATTAGTACGCATTGGAGATTATGATGTTTGCCCGTGTATCGGGAAGCATGTGCGTTCCACATCACAGATTGGCAGGTTTGAGATGCTCGGCACTAACTGGGATGAAGAGAAACATTCGTTCAGGATACGCTTCAAGGTTGTGCAATAGAAAAATAGGGTGATGAACAATTTTGTATGTTCATCACCCTATTTTATAAAAGCGTACTGGTGCTGGTTTCTTATTTGTTGTTTTCTAACAAGTAATTATCAGGCTTGATAGCACTAAAATGGAAATCACTATCGTTAATGCCTTTTATCAAGAAGTTCCCCGCTTTTACGTATTTATTTTTCATCTTTTGATATTTCTTTTCTATATCCTTACGTTCAAGAGCGAAACTTATTATACAGGTACGATGTTCAAGACCAATACCGCTGAGATAGTTTTTTAATTGGTAGGAATAATTGTCGCGACTTATAAGAAAGCCGTTTTTATCATTTATCCATGCACTGTCAATCTCTTGAATGTCGGTAAAATATACCGTTGAATCATTGAAAGATGCTGCAAAACCGAAAGCGTATATCTTGGGAACGCATTTGATTTTTGCCGTAGCCTTGATGAAACAACCGCCAATCATGGCGAATATGATGATTGCAAATGTTGTTTTTGACAATTTCATGTCTTAATTTTGTAGTTATTTGATGATGTTGATTTTATATTGTTACTGGCCGAGATATGACTTGAGTAACTTGTTTTGGGTATTGTGGCGAAGCCTTCTGATGGCTTTTTCTTTGATTTGTCGCACACGTTCCCTTGTTAAACCATACTTGTCGCCAATCTCTTCGAGAGTCATTTCGGGTTGGTTTATTCCGAAAAAGGCTTCGATTATATTGCGTTCACGTTCGTTCAAAGTTTGCAAGGCTCTGTTTATTTCTTCGCGTAATGACTCCAAAACAAGTTTTTTGTCTGCCATTGGTGAATCATTGTTGGGCAGTACATCAAGAAGGCTGTTGTCCTCGCCGTCAGCAAATGGAGCGTCAACAGAAACATGACGGCTGTTAACCTTCATTGCCTCTTCTATCTTTTCTTGTGGAATGTCAACGTTGTCGGCTATTTCGTCAATGCTGGGCCTGCGTTCATGTTCTTGCTCGAATTTGTTTAATACACGGTTGATTTTGTTTACCGAGCCAACTTGATTAAGCGGCAAACGCACTATACGGCTCTGTTCGGCAATGGCTTGTAAAATGCTTTGCCTAATCCACCAAACAGCGTATGATATGAATTTGAATCCTCTGGTCTCGTCAAACTTCTCGGCGGCTTTAATCAACCCCAAGTTGCCCTCGTTTATCAAGTCGGGTAAACTAAGGCCTTGATTTTGATATTGCTTTGCCACGGAAACGACAAAACGCAAATTGGCTTTTGTTAGTTTTTCAAGAGCCTTTCGGTCTCCTTTTTTTATACGTTGAGCCAACTCTACTTCTTCTTCTACACTAATAAGCTCTTCGTGACCTATTTCTTGTAGATATTTATCCAACGAGTCGCTTTCCCTGTTGGTAATTGATTTTGTGATTTTCAGTTGTCTCATTAGCATATAAATTTAAAGTATTTGCAAATTTAATCGTTTTTTATTTAAATAACAAATGTTTTTTGATATTTTCTTGAAAAAAGAATTAAAATGTTCATAATATAAAAGTCTCACGTACATTTTATAAATTGAAGTACGCGAGACTTTATATTGTTTAAAAAAATATTTTACCTTATATTATTGGTCTTGCAAAGGTACGGCAAAATATGCTTTCTTACCAGTGGGATAAATTCCTTGGATGTAAAGCACAGGATCTTTGCTTGTTGAAGCGTCTTTTACAGCCTTCTGCAGGTCAGAAATGGTGCTCATCGGCTCATCATTGACTTTCTGGATAATGAAGCCCTTTGTGATGCCGGCGTCTTTAAGTACTCCGTTGTTGACTTTTATTACAACAAGACCGGTGTTTATGTTAAGCTGCTGTTTTTCGGAGTCGTTTATTTCACGGAAGTTGCCACCGAGAACGTCAAGGTCTGCATGTTTTACAACATTTGTGTTGCCCTGTTGGTTCTTGAGCGTAAGTGTGGCAGTCTTTTTCTTCTTGTCACGCAAGTAAGTTATCGTCACCTTATCACCAGGACGTTTGTTTGCAAGGTATTCTTGGAGTTCGGCCATTTTTGTGATTTTCTTTCCGTCTATAGCAGTAATGACGTCACCCTTTTGCAGTCCGGCTTCAGCACCTGCACTTCCATCTTCTACAGAGTCGATATAAGTGCCTTCCATTGTTCCGAGGTCAACATCCTTACCTTCTTCTTTCATCATGTCAAAGTATTTGTTGACATCAGTACCACTTACGCCAATCATGGCCCTTTGGACCGTTCCATATTGTTTCAGGTCTGCAACGACTTTATTCATTATGGTTGTAGGTATTGCAAATCCGTATCCGGTAAAACTTCCTGTTTGTGACACGAGCATTGCGTTGATTCCAACAAGTTCACCTTTGGTGTTGACAAGTGCTCCGCCTGAATTGCCAGGGTTAATGGCGGCGTCTGTTTGGATAAACGCTTCTATACTGTTGGCACCTATTGAACGAGCTTTAGCACTTACAATGCCTGCAGTAACTGTAGATTTAAGGTTGAACGGATTGCCTACAGCCAAAACCCATTCACCTACTTTAAGGTTGTTACTGTCGCCAATGGTGATGGCCGGCAAGTTGTTGCCGTCAATCTTTATGAGTGCAAGGTCCGTAGTCTTATCGGTTCCGATGATGCGTGCCGAAAATTCACGGTTGTCATCAAGCGTTACTGTCAGTTCGTCAGCTCCGTCTACTACATGGTGGTTGGTTACAATATATCCGTCAGAAGATATAATGACACCTGAACCGGAGCCCTCTTTCTTCGGGGTTTGTATTTTGCGTTGTTGTCTACCTCCGTTACCGGGGTTACCAAAGAAAAACTCAAACGGGTCAAAGCCCCAAGGTCCCGGATCCATTTCTACAGTCTGTATTTTGCTGTTCTGTAAATACTTAATGTGCACAACGGCTGGTAATGCTTTCTCTGCAGCATAAGTCAAGTCTACCGGTTGTGCTGCCGGCAGGTTGTTGGTTTTAGCGTTCGCTTTGATAAAAGCTCCTGCGGAAAACGCCACTGCAATGATGCAGAACGCATAAACGAAATAGTTGGATAACTTTTTCATATTCATTGTTTATTTAAAATTGATACTTTCATTCTGTTTATGGTGAGTGCAAATTTAGACGCAATATTTGTTAATCTGTCATTTTGTCTTACATATTTGTCCTCTTTTAACACAAAAAATATCACCGTTAACGGCTCTTAGTGTGAAACGGATATAATTTTACATTTGTTTGAAATGTCATAACAGCAATTACGCCTTGCTTTAACCATTATGGCGGTTAAGCAAGGCGTATTTATGAATAAATGTAAAAATTGCATTTTTTATCCCTTAAAATACAGATAATAAATTGCAAAGAGCAAAGCTATAATTCCTCCAATCAAAACTGTTTTCAGCAGACAGCCTGCCACTTTTTTGAGCACGACCACAGCAATAATGAAAGCGACAATGCAGAATATGTAATATGCAATATTTTCCATCATTTCATTTCTTTGTTTTATTGTTGAACAATATGCTTCTGCTGTTATTTGAACAACCGTTTGAATGTAGTGGGTATGGGTGTTTCAAACTCCATTTGTTCTCCTGTCACAGGATGATAGAAGCATAACAGATATGCGTGGAGGCAGAGGCGGTTAAGCGGATTGTCTCCGTTACCGTATTTTATGTCTCCGCATACAGGATGTCCCATATCTGCCGAATGAACGCGGATTTGGTTCTTACGTCCGGTCTCAAGTTTGTATTCTACGAGGCTGTGATCTGTCGTCCTGGCCAAGGTATGAAAATGGGTGACAGCATATTTGCCTCCGTTGTCAACCGGCGATGAATAAGTTATATAGGCTTTATTATCATTGAGCCAGTTGGTTATAGTTCCTCCGTCTTTTTCCATTTCACCACTGACCACGGCTACGTAACGCCTGTCGTAAACTATCTCATGCCAATTATGTTCCAATACCTGTTCGGTCTCCATATCTTTTGCATATACCATAAGTCCGCTGGTGTCACGGTCAAGACGGTGAACAACGTGGGCCGTACAGCGTTGGTGGCTTTTATGGAAATAATCATCCAATATGGATTTCACGTTAAGCGAACTGTGCCCGGCTGCCATTGACAATACGCCGATGTTCTTTTCAATTACTACGAGATACCTATCTTCATAAACAATCTTTACATACCGGCTTTTCAATGTGTTGTCGTCACGTTTACTCTTGTTAACACTAACTTTCATGCCCGGTTGCAAGGCAAAGTCGAATTGTGTTACTGTCTTGCCGTCAACCTTGACACCGCGTCCTTTGAGCGTAGCTTTGATTTTAGTCTGACTCTTGCCCTTTATGTTTTCCAACAGAAATTCAAGCAGAGGCCTTTGTACGGCAACGTTGTATGTCAGACATTCTTCTTTGCGCTGCATCTTGTTGTTATTCTTGACTGCTTGCTTTTTCATTTTGTCGCTACTTGGTGCACAGGAACGATTGCGAGGTAACGCAAATCCTCGTTTGTATTGTTTTCCATATAATGCGAATGCCCTTCAGGACAGTAATGCACTTGGCCGGCTCTGGTGGTTTCTGTATTTCCGTCATAATGGAATGTCGCTACACCGCTAATCACATAAACTATTTCACAATTACCTTCATGTGTGTGTAGTCCCGAAGACGCTCCGGGTTTCAGGCAGCTCATCATTATTTTGCATTTGCCGTCGTCGTAATTTCGTGACAGCAGTTCGCCTTTGCCTCCTTTGAAAGCAATCACGCTGCTCTCGGCAATCTCTTCAAAATTTATAATCATCGCTATTTCCTGTTATTCTTTGTCGAACAATGTATCTATCTCCTTAATCTCGTCTTCGTCAAACCATTTTGACAACTTGGCTTTTGACTTTTCCTTGATGTCGTCAGACACATTGCCCCACACCTTGTTGAGCACATACACCAGCACGGCAAGGTCATCGCCGAGGCCGGCTATGGGGATTGCGTCGGGTATGACGTCGAGCGGACTGATAAGATAACCCAGTGCGCCAACGATAATGGCTTTGTCCTTGATTGAAATCTTGTCGCTTTGCAACGTATAATAAAGAACGAACGCTGCATACACTAACTTCGCTCCGGCCCTTTTGGCTATCTTTGAGATTTTTTCAATAAAGTCACTTGCAGTGAATTTATTGGAGTATGACATGAAATCTGGTAAATTCATAATCCGTAAGGTTTTAATGTGTTTTTAATTTTGGCACAAAAGTAGCAATTATTTTCATGCCATCCAAATTTATTTCATTTTTAGACATTTTAAAAGCCCGTTTCGTGTGCAATTATTTTGCATTTCATTTGATTTACGTTATCTTTGCCCGATAATAAAAATTAATGTGATTTATGGATAAGAAATCAGTTGCTGATTGGGAACACACTGTTATTGAAAAGATGGAGCGCAACAAGGGCGTCGCCGGTTTTCCCGAACCTAAAGATTATAACACCACAGAAGCCGAAGTGAAAGACTATACTTACGACAAGCAGCGCATCCTCGACCGTGACGAAGAGCGTAAAAAGAATCTTGTAATTCCCGGCATTCTGCTTGTCATGCCTGTTATAATATTGTCTTATTTCGGCGACGGCACCACATTGCTTCTTTTCGGGGTGGCCTTTGGTGTTGTGCTTGCCCTGCTGTATTACGCGGTTATGCGTTTGGTTGACAATATAAAAATTAAAAGGATGTATAATGCAGATGTCGAGGAATACATTGAAGCAGTATTGTCATATAAGGACTAAAAAAGTTAAGAGTGAAGAATTAATTTGCCTTACCATTAAACTCTTAACTCTTAATCATCAACTCCTCACTAAAATATGTCTTTTAAAAGTATCCCGCGTTGGCTGTCAAGATAGTCAGAGCGGGATTTTATGATGTGTTTCCAGCTGTTAGAGCCCAACTTGTGCAGGTCAAGCTCAAGAGCCCATTTGCCCTGTGACTCAAGCCTGTCTATCAGCAGTCCCACGCTAAGTCGTGATGTGGGTTCGGCCGGTTGGTAACAACTTATCTCTCCCTTTTCGTCGCTTGTCACTTCAATGATTATGTGCACCCGTGTTAAGTCATACAGCAAGTCGTTGACAATCCTGACGGGTATGCCCGTTTCTAATTTCAGTTCAAGTGCGGTGTACGGGCGTCCTCCATCCTCGAAGCGTTTACATATCAGGCCGGCCAGCATCACGCTCAGCATCAACCTGTAACGGTGGCTAATGTCCTCTGTGATGGCTCTGAAGGCGTAATCTTCGAGGTTTTGGCTCGTATAGCATAGTTCGGCGCCAAACAGACATATCGTCCACGATATCTGCACCCACAGCATGAACAGCGGCAGGGCGGCGAACGAGCCGTAAATGGCGTTGTAACTGCTCACCCATATCTGTGAATGTATGTAGACGAGTTGCAAGCCTTGCATGGCTACGCCGGCCAGGATGCCTGGCACCACTGCACAGCTGAACTTCACTTTTGTGTTAGGCATGAAGACATATAGGGCTACGAACACGGCAGACATGAATATGTAGGGCAGCAAGTCGATAAAGAACCGCATTACGGGGGCGAGCAGTGCGTAGCCTTCAATGCTGTCGGAGATGGTAGCCACGAAAATGGAGATACCCGACGTTATTACGATTATCATCGGTGCGAGTAGAAACATCGCCATATAGTCGGTTATCGTACGGAAAAGGCTTCGCGGCTTTTTTACCTGCCAGATGTAGTTGAATGTCAATTCTATGTTGTTGATCAACATAATCACAGTCCAAAGCATGAATATAAGACCTATACCGAGGAACACGCCGCTCTTGGTGTGCACTAAGTATGAATTGACAAAACCGATTATTATTTCAGCTGCCTGTGGCTGGCTGGCCAACGCCTCGCGGAACCATTCCTCGATGTATCTGTTGTACCCGAAGCCGCGTGCTATGGCGAAAACCACGGCCATTATCGGCACGATGGCGAGCAGGGTGGAGTAGGTTAGGGCCGACGCAGAGTTAATCATCCGCTTTGTTGTGGCGCGCTCTATGGCCAGCAGCAGCTTTTTTACAACGCCGTAGATGAAGTAAAGCCAAGGCGACACGTCGCACCGCTTTACGTGCCAGATGCCCACTTTAAAAAAGTTGATGATTTCGGATATTTGCTTTTTCATGAAATTCAAGGTTTTGATTAAGCAGGAGATAAGGTTAGTTTTTACTTATTCTGCCGAGTGTGGAAAACGTGGAATTAAATCCAATACTTGCCCCGCGTCTTTAAAAAGAATGCAGTGCCCCTGTAAGCCGGGTTCTGTTCCGTCGAAGCGGTGCCTGTCATTTATCTACGCCATAAATCACTTCATGGCTCAAGCGTTCTACCCTCCGTCGTTGTGAAAATCGGGCGGACAACCCTCGGACGACGGTTTACATGAACTTGCAGCCTCCAGACGGCACGGCCCGCCAGTCGCCTGACGGCCGGTGGTCTCTTACACCACCTTCTCACCCTTACCCGCAACATAGTGCAGGCGGTTGTTTTCTTCTGCCTAATCCTGCCGTCACCGACAGCTTCCATTTTCAGAAGTGGAGCGTCCTGTGCTGCCCGGACTTTCCTCCCGCGCCTTTAGCGACGCCGGCGACAGACCGTGGCACTGCATTCCACTGGCAAAAGTAGTCATTTTCGGGCGAATTTCAAAATAAATTATCTCTGAAATGTCTCCATCTTATCTGATGTGTTAACTTTTTGCTTGATTGTTTTGTGCTTGAATCGTGGTTTAAAGCAGTGCTTCTGTAGAAACTGAGCGACAAGACCCAACTTCCTTTTTGTCATCTTTTATTGGCTTTTATATAGCAGTGTGTCAATTCGGGAATGTCTGTCTTTTTTGTTGAAATAGAAAATGTGAATGGCCGTAACCGCCCTTTTTACTCGCGATAACCGTCATTTGGCCACTTTATGACGGTCTTTAAAGGTAGTAAAGACCGTTGAAAAGGACTGTAATGACGGCTTTTAAAGATAGTAAGGGGCATCATTACGAATGGTAAAGGTGCCCTTTAATGGTGTCAGTGATGCCTTTTAAGGCAGGAAAGGGGCATTGATATTGCACACATCGTTTGTTGTAGCATTCAAATGCTACAATATCAGGGAGTTAAATTTGCACACGAAAAACGGTCTTATTTCCGTCCAAAAGATTTATTTCCAGAAATAAGGCCGTTGTAGAGCGTCATTGAAAATCAAAGTGTCAGCGGTTTTCGATTTTATTTTTCAATGTGATATTTTTATGGAGTTTGTGTCATTCGGCATTGTTCAAGAGATAACGCTTGAAGTCGGAGAACTCTGTAGTCATGGCTATGGATTGTTTCTCGCCGCGGGTAAACGCCTCAAGACGTTCAGGCATCGCCAAGTTTTCGCCTGTTGCCCGTTCCACGGTGTCTTTGAATTTTGCAGGATGCGCCGTTTCGAGGAATACGCCTGTCTCGTCTTCGCTCAGGTTGTCGCGCAGCGCAAGCCATCCGCACGCACCGTGGGGGTCGAGCGTGTATCCGTATTGATTGTGGCAGTCTGCTATGGCGTTGACGATTTCGCCGTCGGTGTAAGCCGCACCGCTGATTATCTTGCAGATGTCTTCATGTGAATTGCCGAACATATCGAGTATGCGTGCGAAGTTGCTCGGCGCACCTACGTCCATAGCGTTAGCCACTGTTCTGACGCTTGGACGCGGTGAGTATTGTCCAGTATTGAGGTATTGCAGGAACACGTCGTTTGCGTTGTTGGCTGCGATAAATCGTTTTACGGGCAGCCCCATGCGGTGGGCGAACAGGCCGGCAGTGATGTTGCCGAAGTTACCGCTCGGCACGCATATTACCAAGTTACCGGCAAGGCCACGCTCTTTCATCCGTGCGTAAGCGTTGAAATAATAGAATGATTGCGGCAGGAAGCGGGCCACGTTTATTGAGTTGGCTGATGTCAGGCGCAATTTTCCATTCAATTCGTCGTCGGCGAAAGCGTCCTTGACGAGAGCCTGGCAATCGTCGAATGTGCCGTCTACTTCCAGTGCGGTGATATTACGGCCAAGCGTGGTGAACTGGCATTCTTGTATCGGGCTGACTTTCCCTTTAGGGTACAACACGAATACGTGTACGCCGTTTACGCCGAGGAAGCCGTTGGCCACGGCGGAGCCGGTGTCGCCGCTTGTGGCCACGAGCACGTTTACGTTACCGACCGTGCCTGTGTCGGGTTCGCTTTTTGAAAAATACGCCAGCATACGTGCCATGAAACGTGCGCCGACATCCTTGAATGCAAGTGTTGGTCCGTGGAACAGTTCCAAGCTCCAGATATTGCCGCCAACATTTACAACCGGACAGTCAAAAGCCAGCGTGTCACACACAATGTTGTGCAAGTCGTCTTTGCTGATGTCGTCGCCGAAGAAGTTTTCGGCCACGCGGCAGGCAATTTGCCGGAATGTCATATCTTGTATGTCATTGAAGAAATCTTCGGGTAGCGGCCTTATCTGTTCGGGCATATATAAGCCACTGTCCGGAGCAAGCCCGGTGGTGACGGCCGCAGCCAAGCTCGTAGGCCGGGTGTTGTGATTCGTGCTGTAGTATTTCATTGTCTGTATTATTCTTTGATTTTTGTTTAATTACTTGGTATGATTTAAGCATTCATGAACTCTCTCATGAATTCTCCAAGGCGTAGTAATCCGTAACTGCCGCTGACGCAGCTCACCTCGTCGAATGCCTCTACGCCGTCGGGGGTTATGCCTTTGTGCCAGATGGCGAAAGGCACAGGTTCGTCAACGTGCGTCCTTACCTCTACAGGGGTGGGGTGATCCGGCAGGAGCGCAACGCTTACAGGCTCGCCCTGCCACGACTGCAATGCTTCACATATCGGGCTTACCACGCGTTTGTCGAGGTTTTCTATGGTCTTGAGCTTTAGTTCTAAGTCGCCGTCGTGTCCGGCTTCGTCGCTCGCTTCTATGTGCAGGAACACAAAGTCGGATGTCTTTAGAGCGGTAAGTGCGGCCTCTGTCTTCCCCTCATAGTTTGTGTCGGCCAGTCCCGTAGCTCCGGCAACGTTGATAACCTTAAGGCCGGCGTAGTGTCCGATGCCCTTGATTAAATCTACTGCGGAAATCACCGCGCCTGATTTTATTTGCGGATAAACTTCAGTCAGCGTCTTCATGGCAGGGCGGTATCCGCCTCCCCACGGCCATACGCTAAGGATGTCACGGTCGTTGGTTCCAGCCTCGGTGTCGTTAAGTATTTCTTGCGACTTAATGATTAGGCTGTTTATCAGGTCGGCAGTCTCGCCGGCAGTCATGTGCTGATTGTCATTCTTGTCTTCCCAGCCCGCCTCAGGCTTTACGAGTAGTTCTTTCCAGGGTTCGTTGGGATGATCGTGAGGCGGTGCGCAGGTGATGTGTTTGTTGCCACGATTAATTATCAGCAGGTGGCGGTATTGCGTCCCGGTGTAAAATTTCACACCTTCACCACCCAATGCTTCGTTCAACCTTTTGATTAGTACGTCGCCTTGCTCCGTCGTCATGTGTCCTCCGTGGTGGTTTTTTATCACACCGCCGTTGAGGGTTATTATGTTGCAACGCAGTGCGAGGTCGTCTTCGGCCATGTCGTAGCCGATGCTTGCAGCTTCGAGCGGGCCACGTCCTTCGTAGACTTTGTTTAAGTCATAGCCGAGTATGGCCGTGTTGGCAACCTCGCTGCCGGGCTGGAAGCCTTCGGGTATTGTTGCCAGCCGTCCTGTTTTGCCGTTGCGTGCGATGAAGTCCATGCCGGGGGTATTGGCGTATTGTAAAGGTGTTTTCCCGCCCAAGCGTTCTATCAGGTGGTCGGCCATACCGTCACCGAGTATGATGATATGTTTCATTTTGAGTGCTTAAATGATTATTTGCATAATGGATAAGGCGTTTAGACGCTATTGCCGTTATGCTTTATCCCATGACTGGCGTTTGTTTACTGTCTGCCTTTTGCTTTAATTATTATATATTGGCTATACTCATAATATTGGCAAACACTCCGGCGGCCGTTACACTGGCTCCTGCTCCGTAGCCTTGGATGAGCATCGGATATTCCTTATAACGTTCTGTTGTCAGCATTACGATATTGTTAGAGCCTTCAAGAGTGTAAAACGGATGGCCTTTGCTGACTTCTTGCAAAGATACGGAGGCCTTTCCCATTTCCATTTTTGCCACGAACCGCCATCTGCTGTCTTGCTCTTCCAAGTGTTTACGGCGAGTCTCGAAGTCATCGTCAAGTTGCGGCAGTTTTGCCCAAAAGTCTTCTATTGAACCTTTGAAATAATCGTCGGGTACGAACAAATGTTTCTTTACGTCCTCTTGTTCTATCTTATATCCTGCCTCGCGAGTAAGTATTATCAATTTTCTAACCACATCCGTGCCGCTGAGGTCTATGCGCGGGTCCGGTTCGCTGTAGCCTTGCTCCTTTGCACGTCTCACCGCCTCAGAAAACGTAACGCTTTCTGACAACTCGTTGAAGATAAAGTTAAGCGTACCGCTGAGCACTGCTTCGATTTTCAATATCTTATCTCCGGAGTTGCGCAGGTCGTTGATAGTTCCGATGATTGGCAGCCCGGCACCTACATTTGTTTCAAAACGGAACTTTACTCCGCGTGCCAATGCCGTGCGTTTGAGTTTTATATAGCTGCCATAGTCTGATGACGCGGCAATTTTGTTTGCTGCAATTACTGATATGTTGTGTTCGAGAAAGTCTTGATATAAAGCTGACACTTCGTGGCTTGCCGTACAGTCAACGAACACGCTGTTAAATATGTTCATGCCTATAACTTCACGACGCAGCCTCGCGGTGTCGCTTGCTTCTGATTGCTTCAGCAGTTCACGGTAGTTGTCCAAGTCCAATCCGTCACGGTTGAATATTGCGTTGTGGCTGCTGGCAATGCCTACCACGTTGAGCTTTAGCCTTCTGTTCTGTTTCAGTTCTTCGTATTGCGATTTGATTTGTTCTATCAGTTTATTTCCCACAGTGCCAACACCGCAGATGAAAAGGTTGAGCACGTTGTATTCTGAGAGGAAGAACGAATCATGCAACACGTTGAGTGACTTCCGCAAATACATTCCGTTGATGACGAACGAGATGTTCGTCTCTGATGCACCTTGCGCACAGGCTATTACACTGATGCCGCTTCTGCCAAGTGTGCCGAAGAGCTTTCCTGCTATGCCTGGTGTGTGCTTCATGTTTTCACCTACTATGGCGATTGTGGCCAGGCCGCTTTCGGCATGCATGGGAAACATTGCTCCTGTCTCTATCTCCTTTGAAAACTCCTCGTTAAGCACGCTTACCGCTTCTGCGGCGTCGGTGTCTTTCACGCCGATTGACGTGGAGTTCTCAGACGAGGCTTGGCTGACGAGGAATACTGAGATACCGTTATCCGCAAGTGCTGTGAATATGCGGCGGTTCACTCCGATGACTCCTACCATCGACAGGCCCGTTACCGTTATGAGCGTAGTGTCGCTGATGCTCGATATTCCCTTGATGGCCCTTTGGTCGTTGTCTGTTTTTTCTTTTATGATAGTGCCTGTGGCGTTTGGGTTGAACGTGTTTTTCACCTTTATTGGTATGTTCTTCACACACACAGGGTATATCGTAGGTGGGTAGATTACCTTTGCGCCGAAGTTGCAAAGCTCCATCGCCTCCTTATAGCTTAGTTCACTGATTGTATATGCTGTGCGAATAACGCGCGGATCTGCCGTCATAAATCCGTCGACGTCGGTCCATATTTCCAGTACTTCGGCGTCAAGCGCAGCCGCTATGATGGCAGCTGTGTAATCGCTTCCTCCACGTCCGAGGTTGGTCGTCTCGCCAGTGTTCTTGTCGCGACTGATAAATCCCGGCACAACCGAAATGCGCGATAGTTCGGCAAACGTTCCGATTACGAGCCTGCTGGTCAGTTCACTGTCAAGTACGTGTTTGCAGCCTTTGTATTCAGTTTGGATAAAATCTCTCGCGTCGAACAATTTGGCGTTCTTTATCAAGGCGGCTACGATGTTCGAACTTAAGCGCTCACCGTAACTCACTACGGCATCCTGGGTCTTTTTGCTAAGGTCATGGATTAGGTAGACACCATAATAAATGCTCTTCAGTTGGTCGAACAGTGCGTCTACAGCATTGAACACGTCCTCTCGCCGTTTGGTGTCGTTGATAACCGTGTCAATCATCTTGTGGTGACGTTTCACCATCTCGTCAAACTCTGCCTTGTAACGCTCATCACCTTTGAGAGCCATTTGCGCCGTGGCCAGCAGTTTGTCGGTAATGCCTCCGAGCGCGCTCACCACTACTATCACAGGCTGTTTCTTAGCCTCTTTCTCAACAATTCTCTTTAAGCACAAGATGCTTTTCACGGAACCTACGGATGTTCCTCCAAACTTTAATACTTTCATTTTTTGATTGTAAATTTCGAGAGCCACGATACAAACGGGGCTTATTCTCTGTTAAAATTGCCGACAAATATAACAAAAATACTCATTATTGCAATATAAATTTACACTAAATTGCTAATTTTGCACGAAATATGACTAAAATGTTATAAGGTATTACGGATGTATGGTTCTTCTGTTGTGAGGTTAATACGGCTGAACGCTTTAATCTCATAACCGTAAAATCTCACAACCTGTACATAATCGTTAAACAATAAAAAATGACATACGAATATCAGTTACGCTTGCTACCGCAGCAGGCAGCCTGCGAGCAGACGATAAAAGAATACGTCTCACGTGAAAAAGGGGTTGACTTTCGCACAATAACTGCTGTGCGAATTTTGAAGCGGAGCATAGACGCCCGCCAGCGCACGGTTTATGTCAACCTAAAAGTGCGTGTGTATATAAATGAGACGCCCGAAGACGACGAATATGAACCCACAGTTTACCGCGATGTGTCCCAGGCGCAGGACGTGGTGGTGGTAGGAGCTGGTCCTGGCGGCTTGTTCGCCGCATTGCGTCTTATCGAATTAGGGTTACGTCCCATAGTGATAGAGCGCGGCAAGGATGTGCACGAGCGCAAAAAAGACATAGCTGCGATAACGAAAACGCAGAAAGTAGATGCCGAAAGCAACTACTGCTTTGGTGAAGGCGGGGCCGGGGCTTATTCAGACGGGAAACTCTATACTCGTAGCAAGAAGCGCGGCGACACGCGTAAAATCCTCAATGTGCTTTGCCAACATGGGGCCTCTACTACTATCCTTGCCGACGCTCATCCTCACATAGGAACCGACAAGCTGCCACGTGTCATAGAGAATATGCGGGGGACGATAATCCGCTGCGGAGGTGAAGTGCACTTTTGTACGAAAATGACCGCGTTAATAACCGAGGGTGATAGCGTGGCGGGCATCTTGTCAATCGATTTAACAACGGGGACAGAGCGCGAGTTCCGCGGGCCGGTGATTCTTGCCACGGGACATTCAGCACGCGATGTCTACCGCTATCTTCACACTGCCGGTATAGAGATGGAGCCCAAGGCCTTGGCCGTAGGCGTACGCTTGGAGCATCCCGCCGAACTCATTGATCGCATACAATATCACAGCCCCCACGGACGCGGCCGTTGGTTGCCGGCAGCCGAATACAGCTTTGTAACGCAAGTATCCGGGCGCGGTGTATATTCATTCTGTATGTGTCCCGGAGGCTTTGTCATCCCAGCTGCTACAGGCCCTGGGCAGATTGTTGTCAATGGTATGAGTCCCAGCAACCGTGGCTCGCAATGGTCTAATAGCGGCATGGTAGTTGAGGTGCGCCCCGAAGACTCCGGCGGTGCCCCGGACGACGCCCTCTGCATGATGGCTTTTCAGGAGCGCATTGAGCATGACTGCTGGCAGCAAGGCAATATGCGTCAGACTGCACCCGCCCAGCGTATGGCAGACTTTATCCGCTCGCGTCTTAGTTACGACCTGCCCCGCAGTTCTTATGCGCCTGGACTAATCTCCAGTCCTCTCCATTTCTGGCTGCCGCAGGCAGTGGTTAGGCGTCTGCAACAAGCCTTTGAGACCTTTGGACGCATGAGTCGTGGCTTTCTCACCAACGACGCCGTACTCGTAGCTGCCGAGACGCGCACATCTGCTCCAGTGCGCATACTGCGCAACCCGGTGTCTCTGCAGCATATTCGTCTGTCTGGTCTCTTCCCCTGTGGCGAGGGCGCAGGCTACGCAGGCGGCATAGTCTCGGCCGCTGTTGACGGCGAAAGGTGCGCCGATGCCGTGCAGACATACATCTCCACTCACACTTTATGATGACTACCAGAATAACAGTAAGGTACTTTTTACCATTGTAAAAGGGCACAGTTTGCACTGCGAATTGTGTTCTTTCGCAATGCCGTTTATGGCATATTGACAAGCTGCTTGAATATCAAGCAGCTTGTCGCCATTTTATTTTATCGCTTTCAGATGTTCCTATTATATAGATCTCCTTATTTTATTGCCTACGCCTTGTTTTTCTATATAAGTATCCTAAACTAATTGCCATTAATACTTGTGTGTTAATGTTTTGTAAATTCGCTTTTGTCATAAATATTTATGGCTGTAAAAAATGGTGGTTTGTCATAGAATCAAATAAATCCGGTTGCCCTAATATTAGGATAAATCCGGTTTAATTAAATAATAAAATTATTATGGCAAAACGGATGGTAATGGAAATCGGTTATGTATTGAGATTGACAATCAATACAAATTTTTGTTTCAGTATGTTGAAAATGACTTGATACAACTGAGCAACTCGGTTATACGCGTGTTCAATCCGCATACGTAATGGCTTAATGAGAAAACCGTTGTCTGCCGGGCTGGAGTCTCTCCCTGCGGGCAACGGTTGAAAAATCGTGTGTTTGAATGTTTACGCCGTATGTCGGCGACAGTGTTGTCGTTAATAGTCATCGTCCTCGGCAACATCTTCGGCTGCGAGGTCAAGGTCTTCAGGATTTTCCTCAATAGTGGTGCGATAGCTTTCTTCGGTTAACTTGTCGTCGTCGAAGTCGTCTTCTTCTTCATCTCCGTAAGTGTCGCGTTCTTCAGGTAGGTCTTCTTCCTCTTCGTCACCATCATATTTACGAGTGTCGTCATCGGTATACTTGATGTGCGGCTTTTCTGTTTCAGGCTTTAGTTTGGCGAAGATGGCCTCCGTCCATGCTCCCTTGGCTATTTCAAGTACTGCGTAACCGTCGGCCAACTTCTTCTCATACATTCCTCCAGGTTTGTGCAAGCGATCCTTGGGCAGTGTGGTGGTGCTAATGTCAAAGCCGGTCAAGATGATGTCTTGTATGCTCTGTGAGAGTGATTCCCATCCTCCGCCGAAGTTGCGATCCAGTACTTCCACGAGCTTTTCAGCCGTGATGTGCCGTATGTTTTCGTATGTCAAGTCTGTTACGCGCATTATCGGGCGTTTCTTCAACGCTATGTGTGCCTCGTGGCCTTCGGCTGTACGCATTGTGCCGGTCGTAAAGCCACGGTCTTCGTATTTATTCACTATTTCGGGACGATCAGCCGTGAGCGTTTCAACTTCGAATGCGCTCTTTATAATATCGGTGTAATGCCGAATATTGTCTTTTGCATCGGCGTCCTTGCCGGCAGCTTCAAGCATTCTTAGGATGTCGCTCTCCTGCAAATCCCAGACGTTGCTCTTGTTGAGCGTTTTTAGCGTGAGTGATTTTTTGTCGTTGATTTTCATATATCCTGTTTATTATGTTTCAGTGTTATGGCTATGTGCTCTTACGATTGCGAGGTGGCGCCATTCGACATATCCCCCCCCAAAAAAAAAGATTGCATAACTGTAAAAAACGTATAACCTTATTATTCTATATTACTATTACTTATGGTATCACGATCTTTGAGTACAGGAAACTTCTTCCTTGCCACCAGTAAGCATTCTGCACTGATGTCGGCCGTGAGACATTGTTGTGATGGGCCTTCTGCTTCGGCCAACGTATCACCCTTTGGATCAATTATGGCACTTTGCCCAGCATATTTGCAGACAGGGTCGCTTCCTGTACGATTGGCTCCGATTACATAACATTGGTTTTCAATTGCTCTCGCCCGTAGCAATGTCCGCCATGCGCCTTGGCGACTTTCGGGCCAGTTTGCGGCGATGATGATTGCGTCGTAGTCGCCACGGTAACGTGCCCATACAGGGAAGCGCAGATCGTAGCACATTAGCAGCAGGAACCTGAGCCCGCCGTACGTGGCTATTACACGACGGCTGCCAGGGGTGTAATGCAGATGTTCGCCGCCGTAGGTGAACAGGTGTCGCTTGTCGTAATGTGTTATGTGCCCGCATGGTGACACGAAGCAGAGTCTGTTGCGGAATGTTCCATCTGTCTCTCTCACAACGATGCCTCCACAGACGGCTGCACCAAGATTGTTAGCTGTCCGCTGCATCCATTGCAGTGGGGCTTCGTGGCAGGCCATAGCCGGACTGGTGGCGGCAAACCCAGTGGCCCACATCTCAGGAAGAACATAAAGATCCGTTTGCGGGGCGGTGGCTATCATGGCTTCGGCCTCGGTGATGTTGTCCAACGGGCGTGCCCATTTGATGTCCATCTGTAGTATGGTTATTTTCATGCCTTGCAATGATGTGGTTTAGATATGGGTGTTGCAAAAGTAATACATTATCTGTTAACGACAAGTTTTTGAGTGATAATTTTTGTGTAATACGATATATTTCTTAATTTTGCAATATCATTATGGTTAAACCGTTGGCTGAAAGGTTACGGCCCGCAACACTCGACGAATATGTTGGGCAAAAGCATCTTGTGGGCGAAGGTTCCGTCTTGCGCAGCATGATAATGTCTGGCAGGGTGGTGTCATTTATATTATGGGGTCCTCCGGGTGTCGGCAAGACTACGTTGGCATTGATTGTAGCTAACGAATTGAAAGTGCCGTTTTATACGTTAAGTGCAGTTTCAAGCGGTGTGAAAGACGTAAGAGAAGTTATCGACAAGGCCAAACGTTCAGGTTTCTTTAACAGCAATGCACCTATATTATTCATCGACGAAATTCACCGTTTCAGCAAAAGCCAGCAAGACTCTCTCTTGGCGGCTGTGGAACAAGGTGTCGTAACACTTATCGGTGCAACGACGGAGAATCCATCGTTTGAGGTGATAAGACCGTTGTTGTCGCGTTGTCAGTTGTATGTACTTAAACCGTTAGACAAAGATGATTTGCTTGGATTGTTGCATCGTGCTGTAACACAGGACGTTGAGTTGAAAAAACTCGACATACGCTTGAAAGAGACTGGAGCACTGTTGAGATATAGTGGTGGTGACGCTCGCAAGTTGCTAAATACGCTTGAACTTGTGGTGAACGCGGTTGACGGTGGGCCTGTGGAGATAACAGACGAGGCGGTGGAGGAATGCTTGCAGCAGACCCCGTTGGCTTACGACAAAGATGGGGAAATGCATTATGACATAGTTTCAGCATTCATAAAGAGCATTAGGGGCTCCGACCCTGACGCAGCATTGTATTGGCTGGCAAGAATGATTGAGGGAGGAGAAGACCCGAAGTTCATAGCAAGACGGTTGGTTATAAGTGCCGCTGAAGACGTGGGATTGGCAAACCCTAACGCTTTGTTGCTTGCCAATGCTGCGTTTGACGCTGTTAGTAAGATAGGATGGCCCGAAGGACGCATACCACTGGCAGAAGCAACGGTCTACTTGGCGACAAGCGCAAAGAGTAATTCTGCGTATAACGGCATAGCCGAAGCGTTGGCCTTAGTGAGAAAAACCGGCAACCAGCCTGTACCTTTGCACCTGCGCAACGCACCGACAAAACTGATGGTTGACTTAGGGTATCATGATGGTTACAAGTACGCCCATGATTATCCTGACAATTTTGTTCAGCAGCAGTATCTTCCTGACGCCCTGAAAGAGGAACGTATATGGCGCGCACAGCATTCGCCTGCCGAAGAGAAGTTATATCAACGAATGCTGACTTGCTGGGGAAAAAGGTATGAAAAGTGAATTAAAAGTAAACAGAAGATGCTGGTTTTCTTCTATAATTATAATTTCCTAACTTATAAATATTTTTAAATCTATGAAGATTGTTGTATTGGATGGCTACAGCGTGAATCCTGGCGACTTGTCATGGCACGCGCTTGAAGAATGTGGGGAGGTGACTGTTTACGACCGTACCGAGGCCGGTGATGTGGTGCTAAGGGCACAAGACGCTGACGTAATATTGACGAACAAAGTTTTAATTACAGAAGATGTCTTGTCAAACCTTACAAAACTGAAATATGTCGGAGTTCTGGCCACGGGCTACAATGTTGTTGACATCGACGCAGCAAGGACGCGAGGCGTCGTGGTAACTAATGTGCCAGCATATAGTACAAATAGTGTGGTACAAATGACTTTTGCCCATATTCTCAACATGACTAACCGCGTAGAGCATTACGCCCGTGAGAATCGTGATGGTAAATGGAGTGGGGCTGCGGACTTTTGTTATTGGGATACACCTCTTGACGAACTGGCGGGGCGCACGCTTGGAGTTGTAGGCTTGGGTAATATTGGCTATAAAGTCGCTTGCATAGCCCGTGAATTTGGCATGGATGTATTCGCTTGTACAAGCAAAAACTCAGCCGACCTTCCGGCGGGGATACAGAAAACTACATTTAATGGTTTGCTTGGCATTAGTGACATATTGACGCTTCATTGTCCGCTTACGGCCAAAACGCACGAAATGATAAACAAGACTACAATCGGGCGCATGAAACCGGGGGCGTTGCTGGTGAACACCGGGCGTGGCGGACTTGTCAACGAGAACGACATTGCTGCTGCCCTTGAAACCGGACAGCTTGGAGGATATGGAGCTGACGTAATGCTGGATGAACCACCATTGGCAGACAACCCCCTGTTTGCCGTTCCGAACGTATACATCACACCGCATATAGCATGGGCAACGACAGCAGCCCGTAAACGTCTTATTGCCGTGGCTGCTGCTAATGTCAAGGCCTTTGCCTGCGGCTCACCTGAAAATGTGGTAAGCTGATGGAGACGATACAGCTTGTTATCGAGTTTCTTGGTACATTCGCTTTCGCAATTTCCGGAATCCGCTGGGCTGCGTCAAAGGATTTTGATTGGTTTGGCGGTTACGTTGTCGGGTTGGCTACGGCTATTGGCGGTGGAACAATAAGGGATGTCATGCTTGGCGTTACACCGTTTTGGATGACTAACTCTGTGTATATGATTTGTACGGCTGCCGCCTTACTGACTGTGATAGCATTCAAGAAACTTATAGTGAAATTTACGAACACATGGTTCTTGTTCGATACTCTCGGCTTGGCATTATTCACAGTTGCCGGATTGCAGAAGACGCTGTATGAAGGTTTCCCGTTCTGGGTGGCCATAATAATGGGTTGTATTACCGGAGCTGCGGGCGGAGTGATCCGTGATGTGTTAATAAACGAGGTGCCCCTGATTTTCCGAAAGGAGATTTACGCCATAGCTTGCATTGTCGGTGGTTTGGCTTATTACGTTTGTCATGTATTGGATGCGAACGTTGAAGTTACTGTAATAATCAGTTTCTTGGTTGTTGTTGTTGTGCGTCTGATGGCCGTAAAATATCACATATCTTTACCGCATCTTCACGATGAGGGGATGAAATAAGAATAAGTCATGAATAAAAAATGAACACTGAATAAAAGTAATGAAGTGATTTAAACTTATTTCATCCCTTTAAAACCGTGTCAAAATGTTAACGTACAATGTCCAATAGAATACCCGTTGGCGGAATTATTTTGAGAGGCACGGTGATAGTTACATTTTCAAACAGCGTCCTTTCAGTCTGCAAGATATGGCCTTTCATCTTTTGAAAGACTATCTTTCACATGGTAAAAGGATGCCTCTTGCAAACTTGTCGAAAGCAAATGAAAACAGTAAATAAAAACCATTAAAATGTAACAAACCGTAAGCAGTCTCCATGACGAGGCGCAAATAAATCGCCAATAGGTAACAGAATTATTCCATATATTGAGACTTCTGCAAAACTTCCTCATAGAAAGCGAGGAAGTTTTGCAGAGGTCTCTGGTTGCGGATACGTTCTTTAGTATTTTAAAGACAATGATTAAGGGTTTTATATACATCGAAAAGTTTGGCAAAAAACATCAATCGCAGTGTAAAACGTATCCTTTTGCAACATAAAAGGCTTCTTACGCACCATAATAAGCTATCAAACGGTACGCATGACAGCCAAGACACATCAGAAAAAGCCTGTTTCAATGATTTTTTACCGATATTTTTTAATGACATTTTGCTACCCAAACAACTGTTTTAGATGAAATTTGATTTTTTATTCCAATTAAAAAAATAGCGGGAAATGATGGAAAACTTACGGTAAGTTACGTTATGTTGAACAAAATGATTAATTTTGCACCGCCGTTCATGGGCATTGACAATATTATAATATGGTATTAGAAGATAATATACGTGCGGCCTTGTTTGATTTGGACGGGGTCGTGTTCGACACCGAGAGCCAGTATTCCGTATTCTGGGGTAACCAATGCCGGTTCTATCACCCCGAAGAACCTGGGCTTGAGAATAAGATTAAAGGGCAAACGCTGGTGCAAATTTTCGACAAATATTTCGCAGGTATGGAAGAGGAACAGGCGAAGATTGTGGCTCGGCTTGATGAGTTTGAGCGTAGCATGAAGTTTGAGTATGTGCCTGGTTTTCTTGATTTTATTACAAGGCTGCGGGTCGGTGGCGTGAAGACAGCTGTGGTGACGAGTTCAAACAAGGTAAAGATGGAAGCCGTATATGCAGCTCATGACGAATTTAGACAACTGTTTGACGCCATACTTACGGCTGAGGACTTTGAGCGCAGCAAACCGGATCCGGATTGTTACCTGAAAGGTGCTGCGCTGTTCGGTCTTGAGCCGAGAGAGTGTGTAGTGTTTGAGGACAGTTTCAATGGTTTGCGTGCAGGGCGTGCGGCCGGAATGACTGTTGTAGGGCTGGCTACGACCAACGCAGAGGAGGACATCAGACCATATTGTGACAAGGTGATAAAAGATTTTTTGTAATTCACAATTCATAATGGGAGCGGTAACGACTGTTTTTCTGTTTATGGATTGAATTTTAAAACGAAAAAAATGTCTGGATATTTAGTTAGTGACACAAGGAAAGTTACAACTCACCGTTTCATAGAGATGAAACAACGAGGCGAAAAGATTTCAATGCTTACATCATACGATTTTACCACGGCGGGCATTGTAGACTGTGCCGGTGTGGATGGCATCTTAATAGGAGACTCTGCATCAAACGTGATGGTAGGCAACACAACCACGCTGCCCATGACTGTGGAACAAATGATTTACCATGCCAAGGCCGTGGTGAATGGCGTAAAGCGTGCACTCGTGGTATGTGATATGCCTTTCGGCAGTTACCAGGTAGACCGCAAGGAAGGTGTTAAGAATGCCGTGAAGATAATGAAAGAGAGCGGATGTGACGCCTTGAAACTTGAGGGAGGCGCTGAGATAATAGACACCGTGAAAGGTATCCTCGACGCAGGTATCCCCGTGATGGGGCATCTTGGGTTGACGCCGCAGAGTATCAATAAGTTCGGCACTTACGCCGTGCGCGCCAAGGAAGAAGCTGAGGCTGAGAAGTTGATGGCCGACGCACGCTTGCTGGACGAGACTGGGTGCTTCAGCGTTGTGTTGGAGAAAGTTCCGGCAAAACTTGCCGCCGAAGTTACAAAGGAGCTTAGCGTGCCTACGATAGGCATCGGTGCGGGTGGCGGCACGGACGGACAGATACTCGTAGTGGGAGATATGCTCGGTATGACCAAGGGATTCAGCCCGCGTTTCTTACGCCGTTATGCCGACCTTAACACTGTGATGACAGACGCAATAGGGCGATATGTTGCCGATGTGAAGGATAATACATTCCCCAACGAAAGCGAATCTTATTAAAATATCTAAGAATTGAGAGTTAAGGATTAGGAAAATATGTTTTTCTGTCGTAGTGAAATTCACATGACCTAGATATTTTCTTAATTCTTAACTTCTAAAATCGTTTTATGAATTACAAGTTGCTTGTTTCGTGCCTGCTGGTCACCGTTGCAATGTATGCACAACTGCCGTTGCTGCCGATGTTGCTGGAATGTGTAGCACCTTCATATTCGCCCGTTCAAGTGGCAGCTGTTGCGGCTGTGCCAGGTGTAGGTGTTTTTGCATTAGGCTGTTTCAGCTCTTTTCTTGTGCAGCATTACAGGCGCAACATGGTTTGCATAGCGTCATTGATTGCACTGGCGTTGTGTTCATACGCTTTGTTTTATCTTACTGTGACAGTTGAAACTCCCATAGGGTTGAGGCTGCGCATTTTTGCTTCTGCTGACGGTGGAGCGGGATGGCTCGTTCTGTTTGCCGTGCGTTTTGTGCAAGGCGCAGTGTTCGGCTTGGCTCAAATGGTGTTGTCAAGTACATTGGTGATAGATACTTGCCTGTCGCCCCGGCGAACGGTTGCCAACCAGACAGCGGCTTGGTTGGCACGTTTTGCGTTGGCGTTCGGCCCTATGCTGGCAATGGCTTTGTTCAGGTATAGGGAGCGTTTTGTCGCAGCGGTGGGTATTGACGCCGGTGGGAGTGGTTATGTTGACGCCGTGGGGTTCGCTTTCAGGGCTGTCACGTTGGTTTCGGCGGCGTTGTGTGTTGTTGCAGCAGCACTTGTCATGTCTGTTAAGTTCCCGTTCAAGGCTCCTGAAGACATTGTGCCCCATATATCTACCGACCGCTTTTTCCTTACGCAGGGCAAGTGGCTTTTTGTCAATCTGGCGGTTGTCATGGCATCCGTCGGTATGCTCCTATTTGTTGGCAGCACGATAGAGTTTTTTGTTTTCCTCACCTTTGGACTTTTGCTTGCTTTGATAGTTGAGCGTACTGTGCTTCTTAATGCCGGAGCTTCTGTGGTGGCTATGTCGGGTGTGTTCCTTGTTCTTATCTCAGTCTTAATGTTATTTCTTGGTGGAACGTTCGCCACATTATGTATGCCGTTGGTATTGGGTTGCGGTGCTGGGTTGACAGGGACGCGTTTTTTGGCGTTGTTCATTACGCTGAGCCCGCATTGCAGGCGTGGTACGGCTCAGAGTACGTTCTTCCTGTCATGGGAGTTTGGGCTTTATTCCGGAGTATTTATCGCTTCTTTTATGCAGCCTTGTTATGATGGTTATACGGCAAGGCTTGCTTTGGGACTTTCGTTTGCTTCATTATTGATGTATGCTGTGTTTACAAGGAAATGGTATATTGCGCATAAGAATAGATAATGTTTAATAAACAAGAAGCGATCTGCATACAAAAGTAACCAAAAAACTTTTGTGTGCAGATCGCTTTGATACACCCTCTTTTGTTGTCATCATTTATTGACTCCGTATCCAAACAGAGCGAAGTCGCCTTTCAGTGGGTCGTTGGGGAAGATTTCGGCAAGTCTTGCAGTTAGTTTACGTGCAGCCGCCATTGATGTTGTTTTGCTGTTAATCAGTCCTAAGTGGTTGGCCTCTTGCAGTACGTGAGTATCCATCGGAATTATTAATGTGCGTTTATCAATGTAATCGCTCCATAATCCAAGGTCTACAGGTGAATTATCTCTTACCATCCAGCGTAAGAACATACAAATTCGTTTACAGGCGGATGTGGTGTTTTTGGGGATGATAGTTTCTATGTTTTTGCTTGCAAAGTAGTCTGTTATGGCTTTTACAGCCGTGAAGCCGTCACTTGAGTTTGCCTTCACATAGTTCCCTATGCTGCCGTATTCTGTTAGCATCTGATGCAGTGCGGTGAGCAAAGAGTGCATTGTGTGGCAGGTGTAAAGGCGGTAGAAGCAAGTGTCGTTGTCATCGGGAATGTCGCTTGCGAACGCTCCGTTAACCACCCATCTGTACACATCTTTGTGCGCATAGTCCAGTATCGACTGGATTTTTGGCATGAATTGTTTTCTGCTTCCATAACTTAGGCATGAAGATATGAACGCCGTTGTCTCTTTATTCTCTTTACCGTCAACTTGGTGCATAAACCAACTTGGATCTGAAGGTAGGAAGTCTTCCGTTTCGTAACGTTCGGCATATTGTCGCAAAATAGTGCTGATGTTCTCCATTTGATAGTGACATGAATATGATTTGATTGGTGTATATAATAAACAAGCAGACAAAGTTTAAGACCTTTGCCTGCTTGTCTTTTTGCTATTGTCCTATAAAAGGATATTAGAGAATTGTCTTAACAGCCTCAAGCATACCTTTTTCCTGGATGAGGTCGAGATCTTTCTTTACGAGAGCGTTAAGGCCCTTAATGTTGTTAAGGTCTTCGCCCCAGATTTGTGTAGCAGAAAGTACGCCATCAGTGACTTTCTGAGTGTCGCCGGTAGCCCACAAATTCTTCAGCAAGTCCATGATCTCCTGTGAGTCGTTTGGTACAATTTCTGTTCCATCGGCGCGCTTTCCACCCTTGTAATAAGTGATGATTGCAGCCAAACCAAACACAAGTCCCTGTGGCAGTTCGCCTTTGCGCTCCAAGTATGTCTTTACGCCGGGAAGGTCGCGGGTCTGGTATTTGGGGAATGAATTGAGCATAATGCTTGTCACCTGGTGGTCAACATACGGGTTCATGAATCTTTCAAGAACGTCACTTGCGAACTTCTGTAATTCGTCTTTCGGCAGGTTGAGGGTTTCCATAAGTTCCTCGAACTGTACTTTGTGGATATATTTGCCGACAACAGGGTCTTTGCAAGCGTCACGAACGATGTTGATGCCGCTCAAGAATGCAACCGGACTCAGCACAGTATGCGGGCCGTTGAGTAGTGTAACTTTACGCTCATGGTAGGGCTCTTCTGACGGAACAAACAAAACGTGCAGTCCTGCCTTGTCTGCCGGGAACTCTTCTGCTATCTCTTTAGGAGCTTCGATAACCCAGAGATGGAAGATTTCAGCCTGTACTACGAGGTTGTCTTCGTAACAAATCTTCTGCTGGATATCTTTAATTTCTTTGCGTGGGAAGCCCGGAACGATGCGGTCAACCAATGTAGCGTAAACGCCGCAGCAGTCGGTAAACCATTTTTTGAAGTCTTCACCGAGATTCCACAGGTCGATGTATTTGTAGATGCAGTCCTTCAGAACGTGTCCATTCAAGAATATAAGCTCGCATGGGAAGATGATGAGTCCCTTGGTAGGATCGCCGTTAAATGTCTGATAACGACGATAAAGCAACTGAACGAGCTTGCCTGGATATGAGCTTGCAGGTGCGTCGTCGAGCTTGCAGTTTGGGTCGAAGGCTATGCCGGCCTCGGTTGTATTTGAGATAACGAAACGTATTTCAGGCTGGTCGGCGAGAGCCATGAATGCCTGATTTTGTGTATAAGGGTTCAGGGCGCGGCTGATAACGTCGATACGTGTCAAGCTGTTTACGGGCTGTCCCTCGTCAAGACCTTGCAGGTTGACGTGATACAGGCAGTCTTGACCGTTGAGCCAGTCAACCATACCTTTTTCTATAGGTTGTACAACGACAACAGAGCCATTGAAATCTGTCTTCTGGTTCATGTTGTAGATGATCCAATCAACAAACGCACGAAGGAAGTTGCCTTCACCAAACTGAATGATTTTCTCCGGCATTACGCTTTTAGGCGCAGTCCTTTTGTTTAGAGCTTGTAATTTTTTCATGATTTGTTTACTAAAATTGTTTTTCTTATTTCTGGTTGCAAAATTACAGTTTTATTCAATACAGTGTACTCCTCTGCTGTGTGAAAAATACGTAAAGGTTTGCGTACATTTACATGGCGTAGACGTTGAAACCTCCGTCAACGACGGCGACAGTTCCTGTTACGAACTTAGCAGCGTCGCTCATAAGGTAATGGATAGTGCCGCAAAGTTCCTCCGGGGCTCCCATGCGTCCGTAAGGAGTTTGGTGTATAACGTCATTGCCACGCTGCGTGTAAGACCCGTCGGGGTTTGTCAGAAGTGTTCGGTTCTGTTCTGTGATGAAGAAGCCGGGAGCGATAGCATTTACACGAATACCCTCTCCGAACTTCTTTGCGCACTCTGTGGCCATGAAAGCCGTGAAGTTGCTGATACCAGCCTTTGCTGCTGCGTACCCGCAGACGCGCGTGATGGGGCGGAAAGCGGCCATAGACGAGAAGTTGATTATTGAGCCTTTGCCTTGTTTAACCATCGGTTTGAGGAATATCTGCGTAGGTATTACAGTACCTGTGAGGTTGAGGTCGAGTACTTTTTGAAACTCTTCAACCTTTAAGTCGAATATGTTTCCTTCCGGGGATATTACCGCACCGGGCATATTGCCTCCTGCAGCATTGAGCAATGTGTCCACGCGCCCGTATTTGGCGATTATGTCGTCACAGTTTTTTTGCACGGCAACTTGGTTCATCACATCCGTTTTCATGAACTCGGCCTTGCCTCCTTCTTTGACGATGTCGTCTACGATTTCCTTACCAACATTTTCTTTTCTTCCAAGGATGATTACCTGTGCACCGTTTAAGGCGAGGTATTTTGCTATTGTTCGGCCAAGTACTCCCGTACCGCCAGTGATTACGACTACGTAATCTTTGATGTTGAATAAGCTGTTCATTGTTCCAGTTTAAATTTTATAATAAGGCAAATGTGACTTATTAGTCTGATGCGCCCTATAAGACAATGGTATTTTTCTTAATTATTAACTCTTAATTTTTAATTTATTTAATGCCCAGCTCACGGTCTACCGTTGCGAGAATGCCCTGAACCTGCCCCATTGCAAACATACGCCCGAGGAATGTGTATCCGGCATTGTAGCCGCGGTCTTCGTCGCCAAGCATATTTGGTCCGTGGTCAACGCGCATGGGCAGCTTCGGATTCACCTTCTCGAAGGTGCGTGCCAGTTCGATGAGGTCGGCTCGTCCGCCGAGATGAGATGCTTCGGTAAAGTCACCGTTGGGGAACACTTTGCATGAGCGCATATGTACGAACCACGTGCGGTCGGCATATTTGCGTGCAAGCGCGGGCACGTCATTATGCGCACCGGCAGACAGCGAGCCGGCACAGAAGGTAAGACCATTGTGTGGGTCGTCTACTGCTTTCAGGAACCATTCAATATCCTCGTCGCAAGTCACGATGCGAGGTAGGCCGAGGATAGGGAAGGGTGGGTCGTCTGGATGTACACACATATACATCCCGTATTCGTTGCACGTGGGCATAATTGCGGCAAGGAAATAACGCATATTTTCGCGGAGTTGCTCCTTTGTGATACCTTTGTAGAGGTCGAGCAGTTGGCGGAAAAGTTCCACGGGGTGCTCGTCGTTCTCGGTGATGTTGCCGTTTACGAAGCCCTGTGTCTTCACGATGATATTTTCCACGAGTTTGTGGTTGTCCTCCGGTGTCATTGTTTGTTTCAGCTTTTCAACCTCGGCCATCACCTCTGCGCTGTAGTCATTTTCCGCTCCCTCGCGTTTCAGTATGCAGCAGTCGAAGTAAGCGAACTGCGCGTGGCTGAAATAAAGGTTGCTTGTGCCGTCGGGGTTGGGGTGTGCCAGGTCTGTGCGTGCCCAGTCGAGTACGGGCATGAAGTTGTAGCAGATGGTGTGAACACCCTCAAGTCCGAGGTTCTTCAGACTCTCCTTGTAATTCTCGATTAGTTGGTCGCGGTCAGGCCCTGCATACTTGATGCTTTCGCACACAGGCAGGCTTTCCACTACGCTCCATCTCATGCCGTAACTTTCTATGTATTCGCGCAAGTCGCGGATTTTCTCGCGCGTCCACACTTCACCGTTAGGCACGTCGTGCAGGGCCGTTACTATGCCCTCTACGCCGATTTGCTTTAATATGGCAAGGGTTATTTTGTCGTTCTTGCCAAACCATCTCCATGTTTTTTCCATTGTATATATTTAGTGTTAGTAGTTATTTATTTAGTTGAAATGTTCATTATCACAAACAGAAAGGAATATATGCCTTGGCATTGTTTGTTGCCGGTTGTCACTCATGGTGGTAAGGTTCGTTTTTGATTATTGTGCAGGCACGGTAAATCTGTTCGATGAACACAAGTCTCACCATCTGGTGTGAGAACGTCATGCGTGACAGCGACAACTTGAAATCTGAGCGTGCATACACTGCTTCTGAAAAACCGTATGGCCCGCCGATAATGAAGGTGACATCCCGGCCTGTGAGTTGCTTGTTTTCAAGCCATGCCGCAAGCTCCACGCTGCGCATCTCTTTCCCACGTTCGTCAAGCAGCACTACGAGGTTTCTGGCTTCGATACTTTTCAGGATTAGTTCGCCTTCCTTTTCTTTTTGTTGTTTTTCGCTTAGGCTTTTACTGTTTTTCAAGTCAGGTATCACCTTTATATTAATAGGTACGTAATGCCCGATGCGTTTGGCGTAGTCGTCAATAGCTTCAGCGTACAGCTTGCCGTCAGTTTTGCCTACGAGTAGGAGTGTTAGTTTCATGTTATTTCGGTTTACAAGTTCACAGTTACGGGCAGACAAGAATATTGGTCTTGTCACTTGCCCACTCATCCCTTGTCAACTTGTCTGCTTGTCAACTCGTCCCTTGTCTCTTGTCTACTTGTCTGCTTGTCTCTTGTCAACTATTCATCGTATTCTTCTTTTCGTTTCGGATTCATCGGGAACCATCCCTTCAGCACCCTGTCGCGTTGTTCAAAAAGCTCTTTTATCGACCATAGTGCCGACGCCCCGATTACGCCCAACACAGCGGATATTATGGCGTCGGCCACAAACAGGGCCGCAGCAATGCAGGCCACTCCACCTACGAGGAATGCCCACCAGTAGCGTGTGCCCGTATGGTATTCTGTTTTTACGACTATCGGATGGAACAGGCCGATTACCAAAAAGCACGCCGCAGCAATGATTATTCCTGTAAAGTGTAATGCCATTTTGTTTTTTTATTGTCGTTTCCAATATGCAAAGTTAGCGAAATTCGCTTTAAGCACCAAATAAAACGTGTTGTTATAGACGTTAAAGTAATTTAACCAAAACGTAGTTTTATGGCATTTTAGAGTAATTGCTGACATTCATTCTTATTTTTTGAAAATAATACGCCCGGCGACAAGTTTTGTCGTTACCGCTTCTTATATTTGCATGAAAAACGCGAAACGTACATATCATGAGCAAACAGAAAGACGGAATAAGGAGGCTGCTCCTTATATTAAATAAAGTGAGGCACGGCGGAAAGTTTGTGCCCAAAGACGAACTGCTAAAGTTTGTCAACGAGCAGATGGATACATAGTATGACGCTGCGGCGATAAGCTCACGCACGCTTGAGCGTGACATAGCCGACATCGACAGCCTTTTCGGCGTTGAAATACGGTTCGACCGTTCCCGGCAGGGATATTACATTAGCGAGGATTACATGGAATATGACGAACGGATAGCCGAGCTGATGATGAATTTCGACCTTCTCAACGCCCTCGGCAGCGACAACAACCTCTCGTCGTTCGTCCTCGCCGAGCATCACCGCCCCGTTTACAGCGAGTGGATAATGCCCTTGGTGAAAGCCATCCGTGATCTGCACCCGGTGTCGTTCACTTACGTTAACTACCGTAACGACTGCACCGAAAAGCCGTTCAGCGTGTTGCCGCATTACCTTAAGGAGTCAAACCGCCGCTGGTACCTATTGGCATACGACGGCAGCGTGATGAAGACGTTTGGCATCGACCGCATACGCAACTTGCGTGTGGACGACACGTGCACGTTCAAGCGGCATACCGATATTGATGTGGCCGAACTGTTCCGCGACTGTTACGGCTTGTGGAACGACACGGCTATGCCCGTAGAGGACATCGAACTGCGCTATGACGCCCTTGACGGCCGATTTGTCAAGTCAGACCCTATACACCATTCGCAACGCATACTTGCCGACACGCCCGACGAACTGCGTATCTCCCTCCGTCTGCGCATCACCAACGACTTCGTGATGGAGCTGCTTTCGCGTAGCCGTTCACTTGAAGTCATCAAGCCACAGTATCTTCGCGAGCGCGTCCGCAAGATTTATGAGGAGGCCTTGAAGCGCAATTCATGACGCCATGTCGCGGCCTTGCGCGCATACGCCGGTGCCGGGCGTAACCCCAGACCGATACTTATCGCAATGCGAAAGGATACAAACGGCAGCGCGAAAGGATACCTTTTGCAACGTAAAAGGATACCTGTTGCAAACCAGTTGACAGTCAGCGTTTTACGAGGCGCGGCAAAATGAAAAATAAAACCTACGCAAAACTTTATATAAAAAACAACCCTACAATTTGTCACTATGGTAAAATATCCGTATATTTGCACCATACGCCCTTGCACAGGGCGAGACATATCGGTGAAAGTGTCATGCTTTCGTTCCCTCATGGAAATCTGGTAAATTTCAATTTGGACGGGGATGCGGCTACGACGCTCACTGCTTGGTATTCCCATGCGGCAACTTGCCGCCGGGAATATACAAGTGTGGGGTTGTTGTTTGTAACGTCCAAAGGTTTTACCAGAGCCTCCATGAGATTGCAAGCACCAGGCTCCACACTTTCCGTTTACTAACCTTGCCAACCTTATCGGAGCCTAATGGGAGGCGAAAAACAAAATCATGATTATGAGTTTAGATGAATTGTATGAAAAGGTGCAGTTGACATACCAGTGTAAAGGCATTGCGCAATGCAGGTATAATGCACTTACCAAAGTAATGTCGTTCTTGAAAGGACTTGGCGTAAGTGACGCGGAGGATCTTAACACTGTGGAAAAAGCAAAACTGAAGCTCGGATATGAGGCCGCCAAAGGTAAGAAAATCAACGGAGCTGAAAATCAAGTGATAAACGACTTGTATAACCATTTAAATATGTGATATTATGACAGACTTGAATAAAAAAATTGGAGGAGTTGGGCCTTAGTAAAAATGTGTTGGATATGTTGAAATCTGGCAGCAGTCGGAAAGGTCGTGACGAGGAATATGTCATAAATCTTTGCGATGAAGTTCTCGGACTAAGGGCAAGTCGCCAACACCGTTTCGATTTCTTGAAAGGGGATACAGGGCGAAAACTCCCTGTTGACGCATATTATGAAGAATTGAAACTTGTTGTTGAATACCACGAATGTCAGCACACTGAAGCCGTACCATTGTTTGATAACAAGCCAACCGTAAGTGGCGTTTCGCGTGGCGAACAGCGTAGAAACTATGACGAACGCCGCCGGAATATACTGCCACAGCACGGCATAAACCTTGTTATAATATCTTATTCGGATTTTGGAACAAGTAAGAAACTTGTGCGTAACCATGACAAAGATTTGGAAGTGGTAAAAGAGAAGTTGAAAGAGTTTTTGTCTAATAAATAAAGATAAAAAAGAAACTTTATAAGTAAGTCATAAGGATTAATTTAAGTGGACGCCACAAATTAATTCTTATCAAGTTGTGCGCTATTTCAGAGATGTTTTTCAAGGCCAAGAGGATAAACGACCGATGAGTTGTTGGAAAACAGTCTGAAATAGTGTGCAAGGTAATTTATAGTTCGATAGCATTTTTAATCTGGCTTAGACCTTTTGGAAATGAAAAAGATAGAAAAATCTTTCGTTCATGTGATTTCTGTGGCTGCATTGTGTTATGGGCTGTCAGCTTGCAGTTCAGAGCCGTCACAGAAAGATGTCAATTTGTACACTTGCGCGTATGCTGATAGTTGTTATAAGGCAAATAATTATAAAGAAGCGGTAAGCAAGTATGAGCAGGCGGCAAACAACGGCTCGGCCATCGCCATGACCCGTTTGGGTGATTGCTGCTATCATGGCCGTGGACTGCCAAAAGATTATGGTAAGGCTGTAAAATATTATACGAGCGCAGCCGGGCTTGGTAATGCGGAAGCCCAATATAAATTGGCAAATTGCTTCTATTGGGGAAACGGCGTAAAGAAGGATTACGAGAAAGCCGTACAATGGTTTGAGAAGTCGGCAAAGCAAGGATATGCTGACGCTCAAAATAACTTGGGTTCATGTTATTCTTTAGGCAACGGTGTCGCAAAAGATAAATCAAGAGCAGTTAATTGGTATATGAAAGCCGCCGAACAAGGCAATGTGAAGGCGCAAAATAATCTCGGACGTTATTATGGAATTGATGCCGGAACGCCAAAAGATTACTCGAAGGCTGTCACTTGGTTTACTGAAGCTGCCGGGCATGGTGATGCGAATGCCTTTTATAATCTTGGATATTTATTTCACAAAGGCGGCTATGGTATAAAAAGAGACTTCCCAAAAGCCATATATTGGTTTGAAAAAGCCGTAGAACAAGGTGATGTGAATGCCGAGTTTGCCATAGGTGTGTGTTACGACTTAGGTGGGCATGGAATAAAAAGAGATTATTCAAAGGCAGTGCGATGGTATAGACGGGCTGCGGAAAAAGGACATTTGTCTGCCATGTACAACTTAGGTATATGCTATTTGAAAGGCCACGGTGTCAGGCAAAGTTATTCTGAAGCTGCATATTGGCAGAAACAGGCCAAGGCTAAATGAAAAAGTTTTTTTATAATGGAAAGGAAATACTATGAGACGTTTTTTATTAGTTGTTAACATCATTGCATTGATGTTTGGCGTTTGTGTTTCGTCTTTATCTCAATCGGTGAAGAGCGAAAAAGATTTGGCTAAACTTGAAAATAAGTATAATAAAATATTGTTGGATTTGCAAGGGTCTGGAAAGTCTGATAAAGATTATCTTAAGGCCTGCAAAAAGATGCTGAAGCTTTCGGAAGAAAATTATACTCCTGCGCAAATTTTTATCGGGGACTATTATTTGAAGAAAAATGATATTCAAAATTATGAATACTGGTATGTAAAGGCCGCAGAGAACGGTGATACAACGGCCCAGTTTGAATTAGGCCTCAATTATTATAAGGGTAAGGGGCTAAATCAAAATTATGCAAAAGCCATTCAGTGGTTTACGAAATTGGCAGACGGTGGAAACGCTGATGCTCAATATTATTTATGGAATTGCTATTCAGCCGAAGGCACTCAGCGCGATACAGTAAAGGCCATATATTGGTTGACTAAGGTGGCGGAGCGTGGCGACACTTGTGCTCAGCGTAAGTTGGGAGTTTTTTACGCCAAAGGCCAATACGCTACACAAGACTCATCAAAGGCAATATATTGGTTTACCAAAGCTGCAGAGCAAGGTAATGTTGCAGCTCAAAACACGCTGGGAAATAGTTATTATTATGGTAAAGGTGTTGAGCAAGATTATTCAAAGGCCGTATCTTATTATACGAAAGCGGCTGAAAGCGGAAATGTCGAGGCACAATTAGAGCTGTTCTATTGTTATATGGAAGGTGAAGGAGTACAACTGGATTCGTTACAGATTGTAAACTGGTTGACAAAATCTGCGGAAGCCGGAAACTCAGAAGCACAAAGGATATTAGGTAATATTAATATATACGAAAATGCTCAAAAAGCGGAATATTGGCTGACAAAAGCGGCAGAACAGGGCAATGCATTAGCGCAAAAGAGGTTGGGTGAAATGTATTATTTGGGCACTGAATTGCCTTTGGATTATTCAAAGGCAGTACATTGACTAAAGCTGTAGAACAAAATCATTTTTCATATATACCTCATGTGCTTTTGGCTGATTGTTATTATAATGGAAGAGGGGGTGGAGAAAGATTACTCCAAAGCAGTTTATTGGCTTACTAATGCGGCTAAAGGAGGGAATTTTCTGGCCTACAATGATTTAGGCGAGTGCTATTTCTATGGTAAAGGCGTGAAGCAGGATATTTCAACTGCCGTTTATTGGTGGACAAAATCAGCAGAGCAAGGAGATTTGTATGCGCAGGACAGGCTTGCTGATATATATTATCAAGAAGGCAATTTTTCTGAAGCAGTAAAGTGGGCGACTAATCCTGCAGAGCAGGGATATGCAAATAGTCAGTACATTTTGGGCGGAAGCTATTTTTTAGGAAAAGGAGGCGTGAAACAAGATTATTCAAAGGCTGTGTCATTGTTCTCAAAGTCGGCAGAGCAAGGCCATGTTATAGCTAAAAGTCTCTTGGCTTTCTGCTATGATCAAGGCAAAGGCGTAAAGAAAAATAAAGAAAAAGCTCTCAGTTTGTATCTTGAAGCAGCAAATGCAGGAGAGGTTTATGCGCAAAATTGGATGGGTGATTATTGTTGGGCAAATACACTGCATTATCAAAGAATAGTGTAAAAAATGCTGTAAAATATCAAAATTATCTTCGCAAGGCTTGTGAATGGTATGAGGCGGCTGAAAAACAAGGGGATCGATCAAGAGAAGATTTGTTAAATTCTTGTAGGGAAACTTTATATGAAATAGATATGTATTATTAAGGTTTAAAGTTTACAAAACAAGAAAGGCGGACGTACACACAGCACGTCCGTCTTTTTCTTTTTATTTACAACAAAGTAAATTAATAGTTCTCAGCTTTAACCTGGAAGAAGCTCTGCGGATGATTACAAACGGGGCAGATCTTCGGGGCTTTCTTGCCGATAACGATGTGGCCGCAGTTAGCGCATACCCATACGCACTCGCCGTCCTTTGAAAACACTTTGGCCTCGTTTACGTTGTTCAACAGCTTGCGGTAACGCTCCTCGTGAGATTTCTCGATGGCAGCCACCATACGGAATTTGGCTGCAATTTCTTTGAAACCTTCCTCTTCGGCTTCCTTGGCCATACGGTCGTACATATCAGTCCACTCGTAGTTTTCGCCAGCGGCGGCTGCCTCAAGGTTGCTTGCGGTGTCTTTGATGTCGCCGCCCTCAAGATACTTGAACCACAGTTTAGCGTGCTCTTTCTCGTTGCGTGCTGTCTCCTCGAACAGGTCGGCGATCTGCTCGTATCCGTCTTTCCTTGCCTTTGAAGCAAAGTAAGTGTACTTGTTGCGTGCCTGTGACTCACCTGCGAATGCCTCTTGCAGGTTTTTCTCGGTCTTTGTTCCTTTCAGTTCCATGATGTTTTTGCTTTTTTTGATATGTTAGTTAATTATTAAAAGCCTATCGCATTTTTACGACTGTGAAGTCTTATGTCACTTGCCGTATAATAAGCCTTTGGCTTTGTTTACTGCAAAAATACATAATTTAATCGAATAGGCGTAAAATAACGCTCCTTTTTATTATATTTTAAGTAGAATTTTGGCTTAATCTTTTGCAGACAATAAATAAAGGCCTACCTTCAAGCAGGCCTTTATTTATTGTAATTATTGGTTTACAAGCGGTAAGCGTCAAATGTTGTTTTGTCAAATCGTAATTTCCCCGCAAAGTGCCCTGCTCATATAGTTCCTTACCTGTTTATTGTCGGTAAAACGTCCTTGCAGGCACATCAGTTTTGTTACAGCACATTCAACAGTGCTGTCAAAGCCGCTTATAACACCGGTGGACTTGAGCGTGTAGCCCGTGTCGTAACGCGACATTTCTACACTGCCGGCGAGACACTGGCTAATGTTGACTATGGTTACGCCTTTCTGATTGGCTTTTTGCAGCAGTCTTATGAGCCACGGACGCTTTGGGGCGTTGCCACTGCCGAAACTCCTCATTACAATCGATCTTAGTTCCGGAGCATCGAGTACGTGGTGGATGATTTGCTCTTGCAGTCCAGGGAAGAGCGAGAACACCACGACGTTGGGGTCTATCGCCGTGTGCGGCGTCATTGGTTTGTCAAAATCAGGCTTAAGGATGTATTCTTCATGGTAAATAATGTTTACCCCCGCCTCGGCAAGATGTGGAAAGTTGAATGATTCAAAAGCATTGAAACCGTCTGCGTTGTTTTTTGTGGCCCTGTTGCCGCGCAACAGTTTCCCGCTGAAATAAATACACACTTCCGGCACAATGGCTGTTCCGTCATCGTGCGCGGCCGATGCTATTTCTATGCTTGTTATCAGGTTTTCCTTTCCGTCGGTGCGTAGCTGGTTGATAGGCAGCTGGCTGCCTGTCAGGATTACAGGTTTTGTAAGGTTTTCAAGCATGAATGATAATGCCGAGGCCGTGTATGCCATAGTGTCCGTGCCGTGCAGGATTACGAAACCGTCGTAACGGTCGTATCGTTCGGCGATAATCCTTACCAATTGTGACCAAAGGCGTGGTGACATATCGCTTGAGTCAATCGGCTGGGTGAATTGATAAGTTTCTATGCCAGTCTTAATCATTGAGAACTCAGGCAGGCAACTGACCAAATGGTTTAAGTCGAGAGGTTCCAGTGCCCCGGTTTCGGGATTTTTTCCCATACCGATAGTACCGCCGGTATATATCAACAGGACACGGTTGTTTCTTTTTTTTGTAGTGTGAGCGGTGGTTAACATCGTTTATGTATTTTATTTTGTGCAAATATAGCTTAAAATCGTCTTAAATCAAAAAAAATGCCGTATATTTGCATAAATTAAAAGAATGAACTACAGCATATAACTTAACTATTTAAAAGAAAAACAATCATGAAGAAATTTATGGATGAAAATTTCCTGTTGGAAACGGAAACAGCACAGGACTTATTTCATAATCATGCGGCAAAAATGCCTATCATTGATTATCACTGCCATCTGATACCGGAGATGGTCGCTAATGACCATAAATTTAAAAGTATTACAGAACTTTGGTTGGGTGGTGACCACTATAAGTGGCGTGCGATGCGCACTAACGGCGTTGATGAGAAATATTGCACCGGCAGGGAAACAAGCGACTGGGAGAAATTCGAGAAGTGGGCTGAGACGGTTCCTTATACATATCGCAACCCTCTTTACCATTGGACTCACCTTGAGTTGAAAACGGCTTTCGGCATTGATAAGTTGCTGAGCCCGAAAACGGCAAGGGAAATCTATGATGAGTGTAATGAAAAACTACAACAGCCCGGTTATACAGCACGCGGCTTCATGCGTCATTACAATGTGGAATGTGTCTGCACGACGGACGACCCTGTTGATGACTTGAGGTACCACAAGCAGACAAAAGAGAGCGGCTTCGAGATAAAGATGATACCGGCATGGCGTCCTGACAAGGCGATGGCCGTTGACAACGCCAAGAATTTTGCTGAATACGTTACTAAGCTGGGAGAAGTTGCAGGGGTTACAATTTCAAAGTTCCAAGACTTGGTAGACGCTTTGCAAAAACGTCATGATTTCTTCAATGAGAACGGTTGCCGTCTGTCAGACCACGGAATAGAGGAGTTCTATGATGAACCGTACACCGACAGCCAGATAGAGACTATCTTCGAGAAAGCCATGAGGGGGCAAGACCTTTCGCAGCTTGAGATACGCCAGTTTAAGCATTGTATGTTGACTGTATTTGCAGAGATGGACCATGAAAGCGACTGGACACAACAATACCATTACGGTGCCATACGCGACAACAATAGTCTTATGTTCAAGAAACTTGGCCCGGATACAGGTTTTGACTCAATCGGCGAGTTCAATACGGCCAAGGCCATGAGCCACTTCCTCGACCACTTGAACGCAGAAGGAAAATTAACGCGTACCATATTATATACGTTGAACCCGTGTGCAAACGAAGTGATAGCAACGATGCTTGGGAACTTCCAGGATGGCTCGTGCCCAGGCAAGATACAGTTTGGTAGCGGATGGTGGTTTAACGACCAGCTTGACGGAATGACAAGGCAGATGAACGCATTGTCAGTGCTCGGCCTTCTTAGTCGCTTTGTTGGTATGCTTACAGACAGCCGCTCGTTCCTTTCTTATCCGCGTCATGAATATTTCCGTCGTTTGCTCTGCAATCTTCTTGGTAACGACGTAGAGAAAGGATTGCTCCCCGACGACAAGGAAACATTATACAGGATGGTTGAAGACATCAGCTATTACAACGCAAAGAATTATTTTAAGTTCTAAATGATTGACGCCCCTCTTGTAAGCTATAAAGCAAACAAGAGGGGCTTTTTCGTCATTTAATTTTTGAAATATTTGTAAGTCTCGGAAAATAAGAGTATTTTTGCAAAGTTTTACGATTTCATTACAATAAAACTTGATTATGAAGAAAATCCTGTATGCGGCGTTTGGAGCCGTGGTGTGTATTTTGATGGGCAGTTGCGCAAGCAGCAAACACATTGCGTATTTCCAAAACACAGACTCGGTTAATGTTTCCGCTTCAAAAGGATTGTTTGACGCCCGGATTATGCCTAAAGATTTGCTCACAATTACAGTAAGTACAACGGATCCGAAGGCAGCGACGCCGTTTAACCTGTCAGTAACCAATACACTTAATTCAACAGGTACGTTATACACTGGAGCCGGATCGTTACAGACTTACCTTGTAGACAATGACGGATTTATCAATTTCCCGGTAGTAGGGCAGTTGAAAGTAGGCGGTATGACTAAACGCCAGTGTGAAAGTTACATCAGGGAGAAAATCCTGCCATATATGTCGAAGACAGAGAACCCGATTGTGACGGTAAAAATGGCGAGCTTTAAAGTAACCATTGCCGGAGAGGTGAAATCTCCCGGTGTTTTTAACGTAGACCAAGAAAAAATCAGTATAATTGAGGCCTTGGCACGAGCCGGTGACTTGACAATCTATGGTAGGCGTGAAAACGTCTTGCTCATACGTGAGGATTCTACAGGTATGAAGTCGTTTCACAGATTGAACCTTAATGATGCCAATATTATAAACTCACCGTATTATTATCTTCAGCAGAACGATTATGTTTATGTTGAGCCTAACAAGGTGCAGGCACAGAACTCAGCTATCGGTTCCAGTGTTACAATCTGGTTTTCTGTGCTGAGTGTTGTTACTTCTGTGGCGTCGTTGGTTGTTAACGTGATAAGATAACGTGGTTTATGTGCGGCATTGTTGGGTATATTGGTAACAAAGAGGCTTATTCTATCCTGATAAAGGGGCTTAACCGTCTTGAGTATCGTGGATATGACAGTGCGGGGACGGCTTTGCTTAATGTTGGCGGTGGTCTGAGCGTTTACAAGACAAAAGGAAAAGTTGCCGACCTTGATTATTTTTGTAAGGATAAGGACGTGTCCGGCACTGTCGGAATAGCACATACGCGGTGGGCCACTCATGGCGAGCCATCGTCAATTAACGCGCATCCGCATTATTCTGAATCAAAAAATCTTGCGATAATACATAATGGCATAATTGAGAATTATGCGGACCTGAAAAAAAAGTTGCAGGCTAAGGGATTGACATTCCGCTCAGATACTGATACGGAAGTGTTAGTCCAGTTGATAGAATATATACAGACGAAGAAGAATTTTGATCTTCTAACGTCAGTGCAGCTGGCTTTGCATGAAGTCATAGGTGCATACGCAGTGGCTTTACTTGACAAACGTGAGCCCAACCAGATAATCGCTGCTTGCCGGCAAAGTCCGTTAGTGATTGGTGTCGGAAAAGATGAGTTTTTTCTTGCTTCGGATGCAAGTCCGATAGTTGAGTACACAGACAAGGTTGTTTATCTTGAAGATGGCAGTATTGCAGTGATGAGAAAAGGTGAAGACCTTAAGGTTGTGAACATACTGAACCGTGAGCTGTGCCCGAAAATCCAAACCGTTGATTTGGATTTGGGACAGATTGAGAAGGGTGGTTTCCCTCATTTTATGCTTAAGGAGATATTCGAACAGCCTGAATGCCTTACTAATTGCATGAGGGGGCGCGTGAATGTTGAGGCCACAAATGTAACACTGAGTGCCGTAATCGACTATAAAAAACAATTATTGGCTGCAAAGCGAATAATCATAGTTGGTTGTGGCACGTCTTGGCACGCCGGCCTTATTGGTAAGCAAATAATAGAAAATCTCTGCCGAATACCTGTAGAGGTTGAATACGCAAGTGAATTTAGATATAGGCATCCTGTCGTAAAAAAAGACGATGTGGTGATTGCCATATCCCAAAGTGGGGAAACTGCGGACACTTTGGCCGCTGTTAAGTTGGCAAAAAGCTGTGGAGCTTTTATTTATGGAATTTGTAACGTTATAGGTTCGAGCATTCCTCGTGCTACCGACACCGGTTCGTATATACACGTGGGGCCAGAAATAGGTGTGGCTTCGACAAAGGCATTTACAGGCCAAGTTACAGTCTTGACAATGCTTGCATTGGCTTTGGCTAAGGAAAAATGTTTGATTGAGGATGAAATGTATTATGCCATAGTTAAGGAATTGAGCCTCATACCTAAGAAAATAGAAGAGACTTTGGAACTTAATGAACGGATTGCCTCATTGAGCAGAATATTCACATACGCACGTAATTTCTTGTACCTTGGGCGTGGCTATAATTATCCGGTTGCTATGGAGGGGGCATTAAAGCTGAAGGAAATCAGCTACATACACGCTGAAGGCTATCCTGCTGCTGAAATGAAGCATGGCCCTATCGCCCTGATAGACTCTGATATGCCTGTGGTAGTAATAGCGACACGTAATTCTATGTATGAGAAGGTGTTAAGCAACATTCAAGAAATAAAAGCAAGAAAGGGAAAAGTAATAGCTTTAGTTACGAAAGGTGATGAAACGATAAATAAGATAGTTGATGAGACAATAGAATTGCCTGACACACACGAATGTTTGGAGCCGTTGCTGGCAACTATACCTTTGCAGTTGTTGGCTTACCATATAGCTGTGTGTAAGGGTAAAAATGTTGATCAGCCAAGAAACCTTGCTAAATCAGTAACAGTAGAGTAATTTTTAATAAATGGAAGCCGTGTGGTAATATCCGTGTGCCATTTTGGTAAAAGGATTTATTGCGAGCTTTTAAATTTGCATACGATGGAACCATTGAAGCATGAATGTGGTATTGCGATGGTGAGGTTGCTCAAACCATTGGACTACTATCAGCAGAAGTACGGAACATGGATGTTCGGACTGAATAAGCTCTATCTCATGATGGAGAAGCAACATAATAGGGGACAGGAAGGAGCAGGTATGGCTTGTGTCAATCTTGACGCCGTTCCAGGTTCGGAATATATGTTTCGTGAACGTGCCGAGGGCTCAAATGCCATTACCGAGATATTCGGCAATGTGCAAAAAAAGTTCAAGGGATTATCTGCCCACCAGTTAGCCGACGTTGATTACGCAAAGAGAAATTTGCCTTTTGCTGGGGAATTGTATATGGGGCATCTACGTTATTCCACAACAGGTAAAAGTGGTCTTTCATATGTACATCCCTTTTTGCGTAGGAACAACTGGAGAGCTAAAAACTTGTGTCTGTGCGGAAATTTCAATATGACGAATATTGATGAAATTTTCGACAAACTTGTAAGGCAGGGGCAGTCGCCGAGAATATACAGCGATAGTTATATTACTTTGGAACTGATGGGGCATAGGCTTGACCGTGAAGTTGAACGCAATTTCATTGGCGGACGTGCTAAAGGTTTGAGGGATCAAAAGATAACACGCTACATTGAGGATAATATCAAGATGAGCAATGTCTTAAAGTCAACGATGGCTGATTTCGACGGAGGCTATGTGATGTGCGGAATAACCGGCAGCGGTGAAATGTTCTCAATGCGCGACCCTTGGGGAATACGCCCGGCATTCTGGTATAAGAATGATGAAATTGTTGTTGTTGCCAGTGAGCGTCCGGTGCTTCAAACAACGTTTGATTTGGAATGTAATGAAATCAAGGAGTTAGATCCTGGCTGTGCCTTAATCGTAAGGAAGAACGGGGAAAGTTTTACCGAACGTATTTTGGCACAACGTGGTGATGCAAAATGTTCGTTTGAAAGGATTTATTTCAGCCGTGGTTCAGACCGTGACATTTATAAAGAGCGCAAGAAACTTGGCGAACAACTCACACCTACGATACTTAAAGCTGTGGACTATGATATGGACCACACGGTGTTCTCGTTCATTCCCAACACAGCTGAAGTGGCTTTTTATGGAATGCTGGGAGGTTTCAAGCATTACATTAACGAGCAGAAAATAAAGTCCATAATGGAAATGGACCATAAACCTTCTTACGAAGAACTTTGCTCGGTGTTGCACCAATATGTCAGGAGCGAGAAGATAGCTTGGAAAGACATCAAGCTGCGCACTTTCATAACCGAAGGAGCTTCGCGTAACGATTTGGCGTCACACGTTTATGATGTTACTTACGAGTCATTGGAACCGCACAAGGACAACCTTGTAATAATTGATGACAGCATCGTGCGTGGAACGACATTGAAAGAAAGCATATTAAAGATACTCGACCGCTTGCATCCCAAGAAGATAGTAATAGTCAGCAGTTCTCCGCAGATACGTTATCCCGATTATTACGGAATAGATATGCCGAGCCTGGAAGAATTTTGCGTATTCCGTGCGACTATCGAACTGTTGAAAGAAAAGGGAATGTACCAACTCATTGAAGACACATATAATAAGTGTAAGGATGAGTTGAAGAAACCCAAAGAAAATATGGTTAATTATGTTCGTGACATCTACAAACCGTTCACAGTTGAGGAAATTAACCGGAAGATTGTTGAGATACTGCGTCCTGACGGCATGACAACTCCGGTTGAGCTTGTGTTTCAATCGATAGAAGGGTTGCATGAGGCGATACCGGGTCATAAGGGTGATTGGTATTTCACTGGGAATTATCCAACTCCGGGAGGTGTCAAGTTAGTCAACCGAGCCTTTGTGAAGTATATTGAGGACGTTTACAAATACGAACAAAAATTTTGATAAACACCATAGCCCGCGGCAGGCCTTTGTGTCGGCTTCGGGCTTTTTCAAGGAAAATAAGCGGATTGCAAGCCGTATGCTTGCAATGCACAAAATCTATAAAGCACGACAAAAAATGAGAAACGTAACATTAGTCTTGGAAGACGGAACGAAGTTCCAAGGTAAGTCGTTTGGCTATGACAGCCCTGTGGCTGGCGAGGTGGTGTTCAACACGGCGATGATGGGTTATCCTGAAAGCCTTACGGATCCATCATACGCCGGGCAATTAATGGTTCTCACTTATCCGTTGGTAGGCAATTACGGAGTGCCGCCGTTTACGGTTGAACCTGACGGGATAGCCACTTTCATGGAAAGCGACAAGATATATGCGTCGGCTATAATCGTTGCCGATTACAGTGAGCAATACAGTCATTGGAACGCAGTGGAAAGTCTTGCCGACTGGCTGAAGCGCGAGCACGTACCGGGAGTGACGGGCATCGACACCCGTGAGCTCACCAAGGTGTTGCGTGAACATGGTGTCATGATGGGCAAGATAATATTTGACGACGAGCCTGACAACATACCTTCGGCCGACTATGAAGGTGTGAACTTTGTAGACCAGGTGAGTTGCAAGCAAATAATCCGGTACAACGAAGGGGCCGGTAAGAAAGTCGTGCTTGTTGACTGCGGAGTCAAGAACAACATTATAAGGTGCCTTGTGCGTCGGGGCGTCGAGGTAATACGTGTGCCTTGGAATTATGATTATACGGCTATGGACTTTGACGGCCTGTTCCTTGCCAACGGCCCAGGTGATCCCGATATGTGCGAGGACGCCGTGGCTGTGATACGGAAGCAGATGAACATCTCAACGAAACCGATATGTGGTATCTGTATGGGCAACCAGCTGTTGGCCAAGGCGGGAGGCGCGAAGATCTACAAGTTGAAATACGGCCACCGCTCACATAACCAGCCGGTACGCCTTGTGGGTACGGAGCATTGTTATGTGACGAGCCAAAATCACGGTTATGCCGTTGATGGAGCCACGCTTGGCAATGATTGGGAAGAACTTTTTATCAACATGAACGACGGCAGCAACGAGGGCATCCGCCACAAGACTAACCCTTGGTTCTCCAGCCAGTTCCACCCGGAGGCTTGCTCCGGGCCGGTTGACACGGAGTTCATGTTCGACAAGTTCGTAGACGCATTAAAGTGATACGGGCGTTAAAGACTTAGTTACAGGCGTTTCTTAAATCTTAACTTTCAAGGATAATAGAAGATGAAATACAATGATATAAAGAAAGTGCTGCTCCTCGGTTCTGGAGCGTTGAAGATAGGTGAGGCCGGCGAATTTGACTATTCAGGTTCGCAGGCGTTAAAGGCATTGAGGGAAGAAGGCGTTGAGACTGTGCTTATCAACCCCAACATCGCCACGGTGCAGACATCGGAAGGCGTGGCCGGCCAGATATATTTCCTTCCCGTGCAGCCTTATTTTGTAGAGCGCGTTATCGAGAAGGAGCGTCCCGACGGCATCCTCCTGTCGTTTGGAGGCCAGACAGCACTGAACTGCGGCGTGGAGCTGTACAAGAGTGGAGTGCTTGAGAAATACGGCGTGCGCGTGCTTGGCACGCCCGTACAGGCCATAATGGATACTGAGGACAGGGAACTTTTCGTAGACCGTCTTAATGAGATAGATGTCAAGACGATAAAGAGCGAAGCCTGCGAGAACATCGAGCAGGCGCGTAAGGCTGCTGCTGAACTCGGTTATCCTGTCATCATCCGTGCCGCATACGCCCTTGGAGGGCTTGGCAGCGGATTTTGCGACAACGAGGAAGAGCTTGACCGCTTGGCGGAGAAGGCTTTTTCATTCTCGCCGCAAGTCTTGGTGGAGAAGAGCCTTAAGGGATGGAAGGAGATTGAGTATGAAGTAGTGCGCGACCGTTACGACAACTGCATCACAGTCTGCAACATGGAAAACTTCGACCCGCTTGGAATACATACGGGTGAGAGTATAGTTATTGCCCCGTCACAGACGCTGACAAACAGTGAGTACCATAAGCTCCGCGCTTTATCTATAAAAATCATACGTCACATAGGTATTGTAGGTGAGTGTAATGTTCAGTACGCCTTCGACCCCAAGAGCGAGGATTACCGCGTCATTGAGGTGAACGCCCGCTTGAGCCGTAGTTCGGCCTTGGCATCCAAGGCCACGGGTTACCCATTGGCGTTCGTCGCCGCCAAGCTGGGGCTTGGTTACGGGTTGTTCGAGTTGAAAAACTCTGTGACTAAGACTACAAGTGCATTCTTTGAACCGGCTTTGGACTACGTTGTATGTAAGATTCCTCGCTGGGATCTCAGCAAATTCCGCGGTGTAGACCGCGAGCTCGGTTCGTCTATGAAGTCTGTAGGTGAGGTTATGGCCATAGGTCGCAATTTCGAGGAGGCCATACAGAAAGGTCTGCGTATGATAGGGCAGGGGATGCACGGCTTTGTAGAGAACAAAGAGCTTGAGATAGCTGACATCGATGAAGCATTACGCGACCCAACAGACAACCGTATATTCGTCATATCGAAAGCCATGCATCGTGGTTATACCATCGACCAAATACACAGCCTTACGAAAATTGATAAATGGTTCCTGTACAAGTTAAAGCACATCATCGATATTGACGAGACGCTCAAACGTTGCAAGAGTGTCAACGTGTTAGACAAGGAACTTCTGCGTACTGCCAAAGTGTACGGTTTCACTGACTTCCAGATAGCTCGCGCCGTAGGACTTGAAAGCGAGCTTGGTAATATGGCCGAGGCGGGTCTTGCCATTCGCCGTTTGCGTAAGAACTACGGCATACTGCCAGTAGTTAAACAGATAGACACCCTCGCCGCCGAATATCCGGCGCAGACCAATTACTTGTATGTCACATATGCTGGCGTCAAGAGCGATATAACTTTTGAGCGTGACAAGCGTTCGATTATCGTGCTTGGTTCAGGTGCATACCGCATAGGCAGTTCCGTAGAGTTCGACTGGTGCGGCGTGCAGGCCTTGGAGACGATACGCAGGCAAGGCTGGCGCAGTGTCATGATTAACTATAACCCTGAGACTGTCTCGACAGACTATGATATGTGCGACCGTCTCTATTTCGACGAACTGACTTTCGAGCGCGTAATGGATATCATCGACCTTGAGTGTCCACACGGCGTAATAGTTTCCACCGGCGGCCAAATACCCAACAACCTTGCTATGCGACTCGATGCCATGCGAGTGCCAATACTCGGGACATCTGCGCGCGACATTGACAATGCCGAGGATCGTGCCAAGTTCTCTTCGATGCTGGGTCGCAACGGTATAGACCAGCCCGAATGGAGCGCGCTGACGTCGATGGACGACATCCGGCAATTCATAGACCGCGTGGGATTTCCCGTTCTTGTACGTCCGTCTTATGTGTTGTCAGGTGCCGCAATGAACGTATGTTCCAACAACGATGAATTGGAACGCTTCCTTAAGTTGGCAGCCAACGTGTCTGAAGACCATCCCGTCGTTGTGAGCCAGTTTATTGAGCACGCTAAGGAAGTAGAGATGGACGCCGTGGCTCGTGACGGAGAAATAATAGCCTACGCCATAAGCGAGCACATCGAGTTCGCCGGAGTTCATTCAGGTGACGCCACAATCCAGTTCCCGCCGCAGAAGCTCTATTGCGAGACCATACGCCGCATCAAGCGTGTGAGTCGCAAGATCGCCCAAGAACTGCACATCAGCGGCCCGTTCAACATTCAGTTCCTCGCCCGCGACAATGACATAAAGGTGATAGAGTGTAACCTGCGTGCGTCACGCTCGTTCCCATTTGTCAGCAAAGTGCTTAAGATCAACCTTATTGAGTTGGCCACAAAAGTTATGCTCGGACTACCTGTTGAAAAACCAAGTAAAAATCTCTTCGACCTTGACTATGTCGGCATTAAGGCCAGCCAGTTCTCGTTCAGCCGTTTGCAAAAGGCCGACCCCGTGCTGGGCGTTGACATGGCGTCTACTGGTGAGGTGGGCTGTCTTGGTGATGACACCAACACTGCGTTGCTCAAGAGTATGCTCTCTGTTGGTCACCGCATTCCGGAACGCAATATTCTGCTTTCAACCGGCGGCCCAAAGCAGAAAGCTGAGATGCTCGACGCCGCCCGCCAGCTCGTAAAGAGTGGCTACAAACTTTACGCTACTGTGGGATCGTCGAAGTTCCTGACAGAGAACGGTGTTGATAACACCCTTGTTTACTGGCCTTCAGATGCTGACAAGCAACCACAGGCACTTGATATGCTTCACCATCATGAAATAGACCTTGTTGTCAACATTCCCAAAGACCTTACAGTAAACGAACTCTCAAACGGCTATAAAATACGTCGCGCGGCTATCGACCTTAACGTGCCTCTTATCACAAACAGTCGTTTGGCCACGGCGTTTATTAATGCTTTCTGTCGCGTAAGGCTTGAAGACATTGACATCAAGCCTTGGGGCGAGTATAAATAAGTGTAGACGTGGAATTTAAAAAATACTGTAGTAAATGCTATCTTACGGGATAAATTCAGCGGGGGAAGGTGTTGAGCCTTCCCCCGCTTTTCGTATTGCCGATTTTGGGTAATTGTTTTTTGACCGGTTGCTTGATATTAAGTTTATTACCGTTCGTGTCGTTTTATATTGTAAATAGCCGTGTTTTGGATGTTAAAAGGCCACGTTTTGCTGTGCAAAACGTGGCCTTTTATAATGTATTGATATGCAGATGGTTAAGTGGCTTGTCGAATAAAACAATATTTGAATTAGTTTTTATGAATATCCGCAATTATCCTACTATTGTCAGACAGGTGTGATTTAACGAAACTAATGTTTTTAACTACTTAGCGACCGTAGAGAGCGAAGTTCCCTTGAGCAAAGCGAAAAACAGCTTTAACTACTGATAAATGGGAGCTTTGCATAATTCATTTAGTTTTTATTTGTCCGTTTGGTCTTTTTTGTTGCGCGAAAACATTTTTCCGGCTTGAGTTTTCAGCTTGTGCTTGCCAGCCAATGTGGCGAGAATATCATTGACAAACACACTATAGGCTGTCTGCATGGCTGATGGTTGGCGCCGTTCCTTATGGGCGAGGGGGTTCACGATAATGTTGATACCACGCGGTTCTATGCGTATGTCAACATCGGCACTGGTCATTATGGGGTCGCCGTCATAGTGGATGAAGCCTGGCTTATCGCGCTTTATATGGATGTGGCGCGTCTTGAATGTCTGTATGCGCGGGTTTTTGTCGATAGTCTTGTTGAATAGGTCTATGCCGAGCTGTAGCGCTTCTATCATATCGAAAGGCTGCATTATTGTGACGTCAAGCAGTCCGTCGCTCATTGATGCTTGTGGGGCTATATAGGCGTTGTTGCCGTATTGAGATGCGTTGGCACAAGAAATGAGGAATGCGCGGTGCACATGGGTGTGGCCGTCGTAGATGATTTCGTAGGTTTCGGGCTTGTAGCGTAAGCCTTCTCGCAGGATGTTCTCCAAGTAGGTGATAGGGCCGCGCCGCCCAGCCTCGGCGAACTTCATGCTGATAAAGGCGTCAAAGCCCATGCCGCAGGTGCAGAAGAAAGGTGTATCGTTAATCACCCCGTAGTCAAGCGTGTGCACTGTATGGGCGTTGATTGTTTCTACGGAGCGACGCACGTCCATAGGCAGCATTAAATGGCGGGCCAGTCCGTTGCCCGATCCGCATGGGATGATGCCGAGAGCGGTGTTGGAATGAGTCAAGGCCTTTGCCACTTCGTTCACCGTACCGTCGCCACCAACGGCTACGACGGCAAAGTATTCGCACTCGCGCGCGTTGCGGGCCATCTCGTAGGCGTGGCCACTGTAGCGGGTCTGTTGTATCTCGAAGTCGTAAAACTCCTTGTCGATGGTGCTTTCAACAATCTTCGCCACGCCGGTCTTTTCAAGCGTGCCTGAAACGGGGTTCATTATGAATAATATTTTCTCCTTGTCAGTCATCGTGCTGCAAATGTAATAATATTTTAGTATAGGTCTTTTTAACAAATGTAATATTTTTACTTTTAAGACACTTTTCTATGAAATAGAGTTACGTTTTCGCAATTTTTTGTATCTTTGCAGCCTGATTGAAAAAAGCAATGAAGTCATAATGGGGGCGTTCGTGCCATGCGCCTTGCGGGGCTTATGCGGCCGCCGCAGGCGATAAAGATTTTTACTGGTAGTTTGCCGACGCGCCCACAACAAATTTCATTATGGGACAATTACAAGAGAGATACAAGAATTACCGTGAGCCGCAGAAGTTCATGGAGGCGGGCGTTTACCCTTATTTTCGTGAAATCACGGGCAAGCAGGGTACCGAGGTACATATGGCTGGACACGACGTTCTGATGTTCGGTTCCAACGCTTATACCGGTCTTACTGGCGATCCGCGCGTAGAGGCTGCGGCGAAGGCTGCGCTCGACAAGTATGGCACAGGTTGTGCTGGTAGCCGTTTTTTGAACGGCACACTCGACTTGCACGTGCAGTTGGAAAAAGAGCTTGCCGAATTTGAGCAGAAGGATGATGCCCTGTGCTTCTCTACAGGTTTTTCAGTCAATGCTGGTGTGTTGGCCGTAGTTTGTGGACGCGAGGATTACATCATTTGTGACGACCGTGACCATGCGAGCATTGTAGATGGCCGTAGGCTGTCGTTCGCCACATGTTTGAAATACAAGCACAACGATATGGACGACCTTGAAAAGCAGTTGCAGAAGTGCCGACCTGAGGCGGTAAAGCTGATTGTTGTTGACGGTGTGTTCTCAATGGAGGGCGACTTGGCTAACCTGCCTGAAATAGTACGCCTGAAGAAGAAATACAATGCGTCATTGATGGTTGACGAGGCTCACGGATTGGGAGTGTTCGGCAAAGACGGCCGCGGTGTTTGCGACTATTTCGACGTCATCGATGAAGTAGACCTTATTATGGGTACGTTCTCTAAGAGCCTTGCCAGCATCGGCGGTTTTATCGCCGGCGACAAGGATACCATCAATTATCTGAGGCACACTTGCCGCACTTACATCTTCAGTGCGTCCAATACTCCTGCGGCTACTGCTGCGGCAATGGAGGCTTTGCACATACTCAAGAGCGAACCTGAGCGTATAGAACGTCTGTGGGAAGTTACCAAATATGCACTTAAGCGCTTCAAGGAGGAAGGTTTTGAGATAGGTGATACCGAGAGCCCAATCATTCCGCTGTATGTCAGAGATGTTGACAAGACGTTCTTTGTGACCAAACTTGCGTTCGATGCCGGGGTGTTTATCAATCCCGTGATACCTCCGGCTTGTGCTCCGCAAGACACTCTGGTGCGCTTCGCCCTCATGGCTACTCACACTAAGGAACAGGTAGAACGTGGTGTGCAGGCCTTGAAGAAAATTTTTGTGGAACAAGGCATTATCAAGTAAATTCCCCACACTTTATTAAAAATAGATTTTATATATTTTAATTATATATAGTTTCTGCCCTCATTACAGAGGGCAGTTTTTTGATATATGGATCGTCTTAAGAATACAAATGCAGCAGTAAGGAACGGCGTAGCCTCATTGGGCTTCTTACTCAGCGTGCACGTTATGGCACTTTTGTTTTTTTCACTATTCCGTGTTGTGCTTTTCGTAGCAACGGATTACAGTTTTCCCAAGGGCATAGCCGGTGATTATGGATTGTATGCTGTAGCTTTTGTGCGTGGTCTTTGGTTTGACAACGTGGTAGCCTGTTACATTACGGCATTGCCGTTGGTAGTGTTCTGGGTAGCCGGATTGTTCGGATGTGTATCGAAATGGCTCTATCGTTCGGTTACGGTGTATTTCATCGTGTTGTATTCGCTGGGTTTCATCATTTCTGCGGCAAATATTCCGTATTTCAATTACTTCTTCAAGCCTATAAATTCGTCTATCTTCAACTGGTTTGATTATGCCGGCACAACGGCAGGGATGGTGTTTGGCGAGGCGTCTTATTATCTTACTTTGCTGCTGGGCATTGCCATGATAGCACTGTTTGGCTATTTAGTTTGCAAACTGTCAAAACTATTCTATAAGATGACTGTGCCGTCTCCTGCCCGCGCATGGGTTCGTAGGCAGACTTACGCTGTTTTTGCTGTGGGGGGGGTAGTTGTCGGACTGTGCTTTTTCGGTATCCGAGGGCGCACTGGACGCAACCCCATAAGAATTAGCCAAGCGTATTATTGTACGGATCCTTTCCTCAATCAGGTTGGCGTGGCACCAGTATTCAGTTTGATGAAAAGTGCACTTGACGACAGCCGTAAGGAAAACCAAGAATTGAAACTGATGCCTACCGATGTGGCAGTAGCCAATGCACAGAAACTGCTGTCAAGGCACGGCATAGACGGAATATCGCCGTTGGCACGGGTGGTTGAAGCCGACTCAAGTGTGGCGCATGGACGTAAGAATGTCGTTATAATATTGATGGAATCGATGTCTGCCAGCCTCATGCAGTCGTTCGGTAACAAACATAACCTTACACCTTTCGTTGACAGTCTTTACAAGCATTCGCTCAGTTTCAGTAATTTCTATTCTTCTGGCATACACACTAACCAGGGAATGTACTCTGCGTTATATTCGTTTCCGGCAGTGATGAAGCGTAATGCGATGAAAGGATCCGTCATACCCATATATTCGGGCCTGCCCACGATATTGAAGGAAAAAGGTTACCGTAATATGTTCTTCATGACGCACGAGTCACAGTATGATAACATGAACGCTTTTTTCCGTACCAACGGTTTCGATGAAATATATTCTCAGGAGAACTATCCGGCCGACAAGGTTGTTAACGGCTTTGGCGTGTCTGATGACTACCTGTTCCAGTACGCATTGCCTGTGCTTGACAGGCACGCTAAATCAGGGCAGCCGTTTTTCAGTGTATTGTTAACTATAAGCAACCATCCGCCATACGTAGTGCCTGATTACTTTCATCCGCGTAGTCACAAGACAGAGGAGCAGATAGTTGAATACGCTGACTGGGCTATTCGCAATTTCATTACGGAGGTAAAAAAGAAGCCGTGGGCGGATAATACCATATTCGTATTGATGGCAGACCACGGTAAATTGGTAGGCACTCCGGAGTGTGAAAGCCCATTGTCATACAATCATATTCCGTTAATAATATTTGGAAAAGGCATAGAGCCTAGGATTGTTGACAGCGTGGGTGGGCAGGTTGACTTGATGCCTACGTTGCTGGGACTTCTTGGATACGGATATGTGCAAAACGGTTTCGGTATCAATCTGCTGAAGGAAAAGAGGCCATATATGTATTTTACGAGCGACAACCTTATCGGAGTAAGGGGGGCGTCACGCCTTTATATCTACTTCCCCGGCACGCGTCAAGAGTTGCGTTATTTTACTAATGGCAGACAAGTGAAGGCGGCGCAAGACGATATGATATTCCGTGATATGAAAAATTACGCATTCTCAATGTTGCAATGTGCCGAGGTAATGGTGCGTCACCAGCAAACGTTGAATTATCCTAAGAAAAATACCAGACAGTGACTGCGACATACATAGAGACGTCATGTCAGACCTTATGGTTGCGGTATAAATGCGATTTGTGAATTAAAAATTTGCAGGTTCAACGGAAATAACGTATCTTTGCACTCGCAAAAGCACAAAGGTGCGTCCGTTCGGGGTGTAGCGCAGCCCGGTAGCGCGCCTGGTTTGGGACCAGGTGGTCGCAGGTTCGAATCCTGTCGCCCCGACAAAAGGGATGAAGCCGATCGCGGCGCATCCCTTTTTTTATATCATCATGTTATATTTCAATGTAAGTTTTGTTTTCCAATGTCAGTCAAATCATTATTGTCTGTTATGTGCTGTACTGTGTTTAGTGTGCTTTGCAACGCCCAAGCGACGGTTGTAAGGGACTGTGGTCAAGTGTCGTTCGGGAAGTCTGTACCTGCCGGAAACTATAGCGGGATCACTTATTTGCACGGTAACGAATATGCCGTAGTGTCTGACAAGTCATCAAACGACGGCTTTTTCGTTTTTGAGATTGAAGTTGACACGGTATCAGGTGGCATAATCGACGTGAAGAACAAAGGCTTCAGAGGCGATAGTTTACGTTGCGGTGATTGTGAAGGGATAGCTTTCAGGCCTTCATCTGGTACGCTGTTTATCAGCCGTGAAGCCGATTCTGAAATCGTGGAGTATTCAACAGAAGGAAAACTTACCGGTGGACGACTTGAACTTCCCGGTGTTTATAAAAAAGTGATGGGTAATTACGGTTTTGAAGCGTTGGCATACGATGAGAGTGAACACACGTTTTGGACGATGAACGAGAGCACGTTGGAAGGTGACGGAGAGCGTGCCACGTCGCAGAACAATGTCCGTAACGTGTTGAGATTACAATCTTTTGGTGACGATATGCTACCTTTGCGCCAATATGCTTACATTATGGATGCGCCTGTTGCACACTCAAAGTCTGCCGAATACGCAATGGGCGTAAGTGAAATAGCGGCGTTGGGCGATGGGCGGTTGCTCGTATTGGAACGTGAGTTTTTTATTCCGAAGTTGAAAATCGGTGCTTTCGTACAATGCAAATTATATGAGATAAAGCCTGATAAAGAGTTGGCATTATTGAAAGACGAGATATTAGCTGGCACTACAAAGTTTTTACCAAAGCGGCTAGTGTATTCGTTTAAGACACAACTTGGGCTTTTCAACCGGTCAATTGCCAACTACGAAGGTATGTGTTTGGGCCCGACGCTTGCCGACGGTGACAGGGTGCTGATATTGGTAAGCGACTCGCAAAATCAATACAAAGGCGTGCTTAAAGACTGGTTTAAGTCTATTGTAATAAAGGTTGGCGACTGATAATCGAGAACCTGACATAACTTCTGTCGTCGAAAGAACTGTTACCACTCATCCATCCTTTCGTCGCCTTAAACTTGTCAATACAGAGCGGGTCATCGTATAGCAACGCGGCGAGGGCGTTTTCGCTTTCTTCCAGCGTGTCTTTTAAGAACGGATAGCCGTCTGAAGCTAACACGATTTTGCTTGTAGAGTCGTCGATGTCAATTACTTTTGTCTTTTCTCGTGGAATATCGAAGCCGTCAACCACGGAGAACAAAACGTTTTGCTCTTTGCAGGTGGCTCGTAATTCGTTGATAATCGATGCGCGTCCAGGGTCGGATATTTGCACTTCCTCAATGCCAAGTTCGTTTTCTAAAGCGTGTTTAAGATATTCGGCACGCTTAGCGGCAAGCCTTTCTTCATACGGTTTCGGATTTTCATAAAGCCTGCCATTGGCCAAGCACTGACAGTCTCCGATCATCCACACCTGCTTATAGTAATCGGAATAAACAGCCACACTTGCCGCCATGCGTTCTTCAGGATGTCTTTCGAGCAGCGAAAAGTCACAGTCCGATGCCTTGTATTCATTTCTTACATACCCCGTAACACCTTTGCAAAAGCTATCGAAGTTGATGTCTTGTGGCATTTCGGATATGTATTTCTTTATAAGGAGCATACAATAACGGCCGTTCGTCATGTCCGGATTTATGCGGAAACGTGCCTTGCTCGTACTGCCATCAATAACGGCCACGAAGTGTGCGTTGACCTCAATGCCGTCTTCGCACACTTCCGGGCTTACCTTTCCCTCCGTTTTTTGTTCTATTATTGTTATCATCCCTTGTTCGGCTTTTGGTTGTACGGACACTCGAATACAGTTTCTTTATTAAGTCTTGGCGACCGATTCTAATCAGTTCGCGCTCTATAGACTTCCTTTCTTCGGGTTTATACCAGAAGAAAAATTGTCTCTGTGCCAGCTTTTCCCGTTGAGTCTTGGCTGAGAATACAGGTTCAAGAGTGTATGGGTCGAGACCAGTGTACCATGTCTCCGTGCTCACAGTCATTGGCGTTGGCGTGAAGTCCTGCACCTGTTCGAGCTTGAAGTTAAGTCCTTTTGTTATCACGGCAAGTTCGGCCATATCCTCTTCGTGGCATCCGGGGTGGCTGCTTATGAAGTAGGGTATTATCTGTTGTCGCAATCCTTCGTGCCGGTTGATGTCGTCGAATATTTTTTTGAACTCCTCAAACAGTCTGAAAGGAGGTTTGCGCATAAGTCTTAGCACGTTGTCTGACGTATGTTCGGGAGCCACCTTGAGTCTTCCACTTACGTGGTGGCATATCAATTCGCGTGTGTATTGCCTCGCCGCAGCGTCACATTTCTCGTTTCCGCTTTTGTTGAGGAGCAAATCGTAACGCACGCCGCTGCCTATGAAACTCTTTTTCACGCCTTGCAATGCGTCAACGGCGTGGTATATCTCAAGCAGTTTTGAGTGGTCGGTGTCGAGGTTGGGGCAGATTTTCGGGTTTATGCACGACGGCCGTTTGCATTTCTCACAAATCTTTTTATCCTTACCGCCCATAGCATACATATTGGCTGACGGTCCGCCGAGGTCGCTCAGATAGCCCTTGAAGTCAGGCATGGCGACAATCTTCTTCACTTCGTCAACAATGCTCCGCTTGCTGCGCGAGGTGATAAACTTGCCTTGGTGGGCACTGATAGTGCAGAAGGCACATCCGCCGAAGCATCCCCGGTGGATGTTTACCGAGTGTTTTATCATCTCATACGCCGGTATGCGCTTGCCCTTATACTTAGGATGAGGCAGGCGTGTGTAAGGCAGGTCATAGCACTTGTCAATCTCATCCGTCGTCATCGGAGGGTAGGGCGGGTTCACCACTGCATACTGTCCGCCGACGTCTTGGATCAAGCGGTGTGCGTGCATCATATTCGACTGCTCTTCGATATGTCTGAAGTTTTCGGCTTGAGCTCTCTTGCTGCGCACGCATTCTTCATGCGGATGCAGCAAGATGTCATCAGCCGTGATGCCCTCCGGAATCTCTTCTTCACGGCTTAGGTAGACGGTCTGCGGCAGTTCACGTATTTCGTTGATCTTCCTGCCTTTCATCATCTCGCGGCACAGTGCCGTGACAGGCCGTTCGCCCATGCCGTAAATTATCATATCGGCACCCGCATCGCACAGAATACAACGCTTGAGTTCGTCTTGCCAATAATCATAATGTGTCAGCCTCCGCATTGACGCTTCTATGCCTCCGAGTACAATCGGCACGTCGGGGTAAAGCTGCCGCAGTATCTTGCTGTAAACTATGGTTGGGTATTCCGGCCGGCAGTCATGCCGCCCGTCGGGGCTGTAGGCGTCTTCCGAGCGTAGGCGCTTGTTGGCTGTGTACTTGTTGACCATCGAATCCATACAGCCTGGGGCGATACCGAAGAACAGGCGCGGGCGGCCTAATTTCTTGAAATCGCGGTAATCGCCGTGCCAGTCGGGTTGCGGCACTATCGCCACTCGCAGCCCTTCGGCCTCAAGTACACGCCCTATTACGGCTGCGCCAAATGACGGATGATCTACATACGCATCGCCTGAGAACAGAATTACGTCAAGCCCGTCCCATCCGCGCAACTCCACTTCCTTTTTCGTCGTTGGCAGCCATGCGCTCCTGCGCAACTCGTCTTGTCCGGCTGCCATGCCGTCTTTATTCACCGTCGGCATCCTTTACGTCATTATCAGCTTCCGAGACTTTCCATTTCAAGTAAAGTTCCATGAGGCGATTTAGCCCAAACGCCTTCATGTTGTTGTTATAGATTACGTCAAGGCACAGGTCGAGCAGTTCCTTGTCCGTCTCATGGCGTGTTTCGAGCATGGCCCTCACGTTCAGTTTCAGCTTGTCGAGTACGCTTTCGTCTATGATTCCGTTGCTGTCAACGATACCGTCAAGCAGCGAATATTTCTTTATGGTTTTTAGATGTCCGTCAGTCACCGTCATGCTCCTTGTGCCCGACGCGTTGGTCTGTATTTTATATTTCTCCATATTATCTATATTTTTAATTTTACAAATTATTGTCCGTAAGACGGATTGTTTGGTTTGTGTGGCCGTCCGTGCACATTGCCGTTTACGGCTTCCTATATGCAAAGATAATGCAAATCGGGTGAAGTATAAAATAAAATCTGATAAAATGGGCTTTTATTCACACCTAATGTTCGTATTTGACCGTAAGTTTTATTGACTTCTGACAAGCACACGGAGCTTTATGTATATTCATGACAGTAAAACATTTTGTAACCATTTCAGTGAAAATATATGTCGAAATGTCAAATGGATTTTGTTGTTGAATGTGAATGAAATAGAAAATTGAGAGGTCCAAAAGAACATTTGAAACCGTGAAACGTGGCATTTTGTGGTGCAAAATATGGTATATTTCACGGTGAAAAGGCATCATTTGCGTTGAATTTACGTGCTGACATGATGGTTGTTGATAGCGGATACAGCGATAATTGCTTGTGGATTCTACCACAAAAATTGTTAAAACGATATGTCTGATTGCACACTTGGATAAAAAATGGCGTATCTGCCATAATATCAGGTTCTTGCGTTTGCACGCAAAAATGAGGCTTATTCTTGTCCGAGGCGGAAAAATTTTCGTCAATGCGATTTATAATGTTAAAATGAAAATCACCTTGAAAGTAATTTTTCCGTTTGTAGGTCAATCTGTCAACGATGATAATTTTGACATTTGTGGAAGCCTGGAGAGGTTTCCTTTGACAGAGAGCATTGCGAACATATATAATGTGATTTCATACAAACACAAACTCTACAAAGATTAAAAACAGTTTTTAATCTTTACCTTTTGTCAACTTGACTTTGCATAACGGTTGCAATCGCATCAAAAATGATTAAATTATCATGGCTGCGTTGTTCCGTTCAGCCAAAATTGTTAACTTTGCATTCGGTTAGATGCTCAATGCGTTACAACCGTAAGCCGGTTGCAGGGTTGCGTGCAGCACATTGGGACAGACAAGTATTAATATATAAATTTAAGGTAAAAATGAAAATCGACCAATTCAACTTTGCCGGTAAAAAGGCAATCGTGCGCGTTGACTTCAACGTGCCTCTTGACGAAAACGGAAATGTGACTGACGACACCCGCATACGCGGTGCCCTCCCCACACTGAAAAAAGTGCTGGCTGACGGCGGTAGCGTCATCATGATGAGCCACATGGGTAAGCCCAAAGGTAAGGTGAACCCGAAACTCTCGCTCAGCCAGATTGTCAAGAACGTGTCAGAGCATCTCGGCGTGGAGGTGAAGTTCGCTCCTGATTGCGCCGACGCCGACAACGAGGTTGCCGCTCTTAAGCCAGGCGAAGCCCTGCTGCTTGAGAACCTGCGCTTCTATCCCGAAGAGGAAGGCAAGCCCGTAGGCATAGACAAGGAAGATCCGAAATACGACGAAGCTAAAAAGGAAATGAAGGTCCGCCAGAAGGAGTTTGCCAAGAAGCTCGCCTCTTACGCTGACTGCTACGTTATGGACGCTTTCGGCACAGCTCACCGCAAGCACGCCTCTACAGCCGTCATAGACGAATATTTCGACAAAGACCATAAGATGCTGGGCTACCTCATGGAAAAAGAGGTGACAGCCGTTGACAACGTACTGGGCAACATCAAGCGTCCCTTCACGGCCATAATGGGTGGTTCAAAGGTGTCAACCAAAATAGGCATCATCGAAAACTTGCTCGGCAAGGTGGACAACCTCATACTTTGCGGCGGTATGACTTACACCTTCGCCAAGGCACAAGGTGGTAAGATTGGCAAGTCAATCTGCGAGGACGACAAACTCGACGTTGCTCTCGACGTAATCAAGAAGGCCAAGGAGAACGGTGTGAACCTCGTACTCGGTACAGACTGCATAGCAGCTGACGACTTCTCTAACGACGCCAACACCAAGGTGTGCCCCGCCAACGATATTCCTGACGGATGGGAAGGCTTGGACGCCGGTCCTGAAACGCGTAAGGCTTTTGCCGCAGCAATCAAGGGTGCGAAGACTATACTTTGGAACGGTCCTGCCGGCGTGTTTGAGTTTGACAACTTCATCGGCGGCTCAAAGGCCATAGCCGATGCCATAGCCGACGCCACGGCCGAGGGTGCGTTCTCGCTCATAGGAGGTGGTGATTCCGTGGCTTGCATCAACAAGTTCGGTATGGCCGATAAGGTGTCATACATCTCTACCGGCGGCGGCGCATTGCTCGAAGCCATTGAGGGCAAAGTGCTTCCCGGAGTGGCAGCTATCAACGAGTAAAAGGGTGTGTCAAAACTGAAATGACTACTCTCAAAAGTTACATATTATAACCATAATACTTAAAAGGGCCGCATCATTACTCAATACAGAGTTTGATACGGCCTTTTTTAGTCTTTTAGGGTGATCAAATTTCAAATTATAAGTTCATGTTTTCAAAAAATGGATTTTGACACACCCTCATTAAAAATCTTTGGTTTGCCGGTAGTTATTTAGCCGGTACGTATCCGCTTCTCATTACTATCTGCTGGCCTTCGGGTGACAGCAAGAAACGTATGAACGGTTCTACGGTCTTGGCTTTGTCAGCCGTATAATAATAGTAAAGTTCGCGGATTATAGGGTAAGTGTGGTTGCGTCCGTTGGCCATATTTGGATAGACGAAGTGGCGGCCGTCGTAAGACACCTTCAAGGCTTTTACATATTTGTTGACGTATGCCATGCCGACGTATCCTATTGCGCCGCGTGTCTGGCTGACGGACTGGATTACCGCTCCCGTGGCAGGCATTGATAGCACGCCAGCCATATAGTTCTTTTCATGGAGGACACTTGTCTTGAAAAATTCGTATGTGCCTGAAGAGGTCTCACGTGAGTAGACTATTATTTTCAGGTCGGGGCCGCGATTTCCAGTAACGGGGTCGGTCACTTGATTCCAGTTCGTCACTTTGCCGCGGAATATCGCTTCGAGTTGTGTACGTGTAAGATGCGTTATCGGGTTTTGCGGGTTTACGATAACAGCAAGGGCGTCATACGCAACGACGGCTTCACGTAGCAGTTTTCCTGCTTTCCTTAATTTCATCTTTTCTCCGAACTTAATCGAACGCGAAGCCATAGCGATATCTGTCGTGCCGTCCATCAGTGCTGAAATACCTACACCTGATCCTCCGCCTGTCACCGTTACGCGGGCTTGGGGATTGTTTTTCATATACATTTCAGCTCCTTCTTGCGACACCGGTAACACCGTGTCACTGCCTTTGATTTTCTGTGCTGACACGTTTGTGGCTACCATCACCATGAAGGCGAAGATTACAATATTAAACGTTGGCAAAAAATGTTTACTTATTTTGCCGAATGTGAAAAACGTGGAATAAAATTCATGTTTTAATGTCTCCATATCTGTTCTCATCATTGCTTTGTCTTATTTCCGCTGCGAAATAACAGTTTCGTATTTTCAGTATGGTTACACGGAGGTTACATTCGGGTTACAACGGTCGCGTCTTTGTGGTTGTAACTTGAATGTAATACCTGTGTAATGTGTCCTTAACCGCCGCGCCGTACTTTTGCCAGCGATAAGCATCAGACGAACTGTTAGCAGGTAAACAGACAGAAACGTGTAGATGATTGGCAAACGGGCTAACGGCAAGGTAAATATCCTTGTCGGTTCAACTGAGAACTTATCAATAATAAAAATAATATCGACATGAAAAAGTTACTTGAGAAGATTGTCACAGGTGTAATCACTTGCAGTGGTTTCCTAACGAGCGTAATTATCTTGCTCATCGTGCTGTTCCTTTTCTCTGAAGGTTTCGGCCTTTTTTCACAGAGGACGATAGAGGAAGGCTACGCGCTCGTTGTCAACCCTGATAACCCTGTTGACGAGCTTGACGCCAAGCAGATAAAGGCGGTATTCGACGAAGACGTCACCAACTGGAAAAACTTGGGTGGCGCAGACGAACGGATAACGGTGTTCAGGTTTGACGATATGCAGAAATATTTTTCTGACGAACAGCTTGGTGCCAACTACGAAAATGCAGACAAGTGCATAGAGACACTTGTCAGTGGCAATAAGGGTATTGTGGCTTTTGTGCCGGAAGCGTTTATCAAGGAGAGCAAGGCCGTGAAACCTCTTAAAGAACATCGCGTGTCAATGTCGGAGGTGTTCTTCGGCGGCGAATGGTTCCCAACGGCCACGCCCGCTGCGCAGTTCGGTTTTATGCCGTTGGTGCTTGGCACTGTGTGGGTTACGGTGTTCGCAATACTTTTCGCTTTGCCGTTCGGTTTGGCCGTGTCGATATATATGTCCGAGGTAGCGAGCGAGCGTATGCGTAAGATTCTGAAACCTGTAATCGAGCTTTTGAATGGCATTCCATCGGTGGTTTACGGTTTCTTCGGACTTATTGTTATAGTTCCGTTGTTGCAAGACGTTTTCGGACTGCCTGTCGGCGAGAGCGGTTTGGCCGGTGCGATAGTGTTGGCCATAATGGCATTGCCCACGATAATAACCGTCAGCCAAGACGCTATGCTAAACTGTCCGCGTTCACAACGCGAAGCCAGTCTTGCCCTTGGCGCCTCGAAGTGGCAGACTATATATAAGGTGGTTATGCCTTACTCTGTTTCAGGTATTACCTCTGCCGTGGTGTTAGGTATTGGGCGTGCTTTCGGCGAAACTATGGCCGTGCTCATGGTAACGGGCAACGCCGCAGTGATACCACTTTCAATAACCGACCCGTTGAGGACAATACCAGCCACGATAGCTGCCGAACTGGGGGAAGCTCCGGCCGGAGGCCCTCATTACCAGTCGCTTTTTTTGCTCGGTGTGGTGCTTTTCTTCATAACGCTGATTATCAACTCAAGCGTTGAATACATATCCTCAAAGAATAAGGTGAAAGCAAATAAATGAGTAGCAAGTACTTCCAGTAACAATTAGTGACAAGGCAAATATCCTTGTCGGCTCGTAACTGTGGACTTGTCGGCTAAAGACTAATAATGATAAATAATCAAACAATGGATAGTTTACAAATACTTAAAGCCGGAAACCATCGGAGTAAGATTGTCAAAGAAAAGATAGCCTTCGGAGTGTTTAAATTCCTTAGCTGCGTGATAGTTACTATACTTTTTATCATTCTTGCGTTCATCATCGTTAAAGGCGCAAGCGTGCTCAGCTGGGACTTCATTACGACACCGCCAACTGACGGTATGAAGGGTGGCGGCGTCTGGCCCGCCATCATAGGCACATTTTACCTGATGGTCGGCAGTGCGCTGTTTGCCTTTCCTTTGGGAATAATGAGCGGTATATATATGCACGAATACGCTAAAAGCGGCCGTCTGATAGGTTTCATACGCATGATGACAAATAACCTTGCCGGCATACCATCGATAGTGTTCGGACTGTTCGGAATGTCGCTGTTCGTCAATTTCTTCGGCTTTGGCGACAGTATTCTGGCCGGTTCACTCACGCTTGGGTTGCTTGCCCTTCCACTTGTGATACGTACAACGGAGGAAGCCCTCAAAGCAATACCTGACAGTTTCCGTGAAGGCAGTCTCGCCCTTGGTGCGACAAAGCTACAGACCATACGCCGTGTCATACTGCCGATGGCCATGCCTAATATCATAACAGGCTTGATTCTTGCTCTCGGCCGTGTGTCGGGCGAGACTGCACCGATACTTTTCACGTGTGCGGCTTACTTCCTGCCGCAGTTGCCTCAGAGCATCTTCGATCAATGTATGGCTTTGCCTTACCATCTTTATGTGCTTGCAACCAGCGGCACGGACATGGAGAAGCAAATTCCCATAGCTTACGGCACGGCTCTTGTACTCGTCATAATAATATTGTTCGTGAACCTCTTGGCCAACGCCTTGCGTAATTATTTTCAGAAAAAATTGAAGACAAATTAGTTGTCATCAGACGAGCAAACGAGTAATAATGGAAATCTCCCTGTTTGCCTGTCACTGTGACTTGTCAAGTAAAAATAAAGATATGAATAAAATTGAAGCAAAGAACGTAAACTTCTATTACGGCGCATTCCATGCGCTGAAAGGCATAGACATGACTATCGGTGAAAACGAAGTCGTGGCGTTCATCGGTCCGTCAGGTTGTGGCAAGTCTACATTCCTGCGCTTGTTCAATCGCATGAACGACCTTATACCAGGTTCACGTCTTGAAGGCGAAATAAGCATCGACGGACGAAATATTTATGATCGATCTGTCAATGTTGACGAACTACGTAAGAACGTCGGGATGGTGTTTCAGCGTCCCAACCCTTTCCCTAAAAGCATTTACGAGAATGTGGCTTACGGCCTGCGTGTCAACGGTGTGAAGGACGAGACGTTCATTGCCGAACGCGTAGAGAAATCATTGCGTGGTGCCGCCCTGTGGGACGAAGTAAAAGACAAGCTCAAGAAATCAGCTTACGCCCTTTCCGGAGGGCAACAGCAACGCCTCTGCATTGCCCGCGCAATGGCAGTGGAGCCGTCGGTCTTGCTTATGGACGAGCCGGCCTCGGCTCTCGATCCTATATCTACGGCGAAGGTTGAGGAACTTATCCATGAGTTGAAAAAAGATTTCACCATCGTCATCGTGACGCATAATATGCAGCAAGCCACGCGCGTAAGCGACAAGACAGCCTTCTTCTACCTTGGCCGCCTGATAGAGTACGATGTTACGACAAAGATGTTCACCAATCCGGCGAAAGAGGAGACACAGAACTATATCACGGGAAGGTTCGGATAAAAGGTGAAAAAGGTAAAAAGAATAAAAATGTAAACTGGTGGAATGTTGATATCGACTATTCACCCTCAACTTAAGATATTATGGTAAAATTTGTTGAAGATGAACTGAGAGCTATACGTAGCGAGGTTCTTGATATGTGGACGCTTGTCTACGACCAAATGAAAAATGCGTGTGACGCCTTAATGACATCTGACCGCGAAAAAGCGTGGGATGTGTTAATACGCGAGAAGCGCGTCAATGCAAGTGAACTGAAACTTGACTGCGACATTGAGGACTTCCTCGTTTTGTACAACCCCGTGGCCATCGATCTACGTTTTATGTTGGCCATATTCAAGATAAATGCTGATCTTGAGCGCATTGGCGACTTTGCCGAGAATATCGCGCGCTTCGCCATACGGCAGGACGGGCATCCCATCGACGCCGAACTCTTGGAACAGACGCGCTTAAAGGAAATGGCCGACTGCGTGCTCGAAATGCTCGACACAGCACGTCGCTCGCTTGAGAACAACGACATAGCGTTGGCCAACACCCTCTTTGAGCAAGACAATATCGTCGATGAAATCAACGCCGCTTCAACAGAGGCGTTGGCCTCTTACATATCCGGTAATCCTGACAAGGCCGCTTTCTGTTTGGACTTCAAAGGTGTATTCCTGCGCCTTGAGCGTGCAGGCGATCATATTACCAACCTTGCCGAGGAAATCGTCTTTTACATAGATGCCATTGTGCTGAAACATTCTACAGACAAGAATAATACCGATCGGGCTGTGCTCCGCAAGATGCAAGAGGGCGTTGACGAGGCATAGCAGTATCACCGGATTAGTGTTCTTTTGTTATTATTTTGCTCTTTTTGTTGACATTTTGCTTGATTGGAAATGTCAATAAAATCATGCAAAATAGTTTTCCATCAGGCCGTAAGCGGTGCATTATGCAGCCGTTTGCGGCCTTTTAAGTTGTCATTTGTGCCCATTAAACTTCCCAAAGGGCATCATTACTGTCTTCAAAGGGCATCATTACTGTCTTCAAAGGGCATCATTACTGCCTCAAAAGGGCATCATTACTATTCTTAATAAGGCTTCTTACTGCATTTATCCACAATTTTAATTGCACATTTCGACCACAGTTTTTGTATGCCATTGTTTATCAACGTCTTACACTTGCACGTAAAATTTCCCGTAATTTCCGCCAAATTATAAAAATTTCCAGTACGCGCTATTTTCAGTGTTAAAAGCAAATTCACTTTGTCAACATATCACTGCAATCTTTGACATTATGCTGATAAGTGTAAATGTGCCAAAATTTAAAATTAATGTCCGCAAAGCTCCAATTCATCAGTAATTAAAGTAGTTAATTGCTCCCTGTAGTCGCTAAGAGGTTAAAGACATTTGCCTTGTTGATAAAGCCCACTAAAAAGCGGATAGGGTGACTGCGAAAGATGTAAAACACAGCGTATTTACAGACACGATATTTATATTTTCCGGTGTATCCGGAAGATAAAATTTGCGTCTCTGCTGTTGCACATTGTAGGCGTTCATATTTTCTTAATCACTAATTTTTGATTTTTAATTTAAATAACTACCTTTGTTGACACAAAAGTCTTTAACATTATTAAAAGTAAGATGAAAGATTCAGTAATAATATTAAGCGGCGGCATGGACAGCACCACGCTGCTCTACGACATGAAGGAACGTATAGCCTTGGCCGTGTCGTTTGATTATGGTAGCAACCATAACTGGCGTGAGATTGCTTTCGCCCGTCTGCACTGCCAGCGTTTGGGCATACGACACATCGTGATAAAGTTGGACTTTATGCACGGACTGTTCAAGAGTTCGCTGCTCTCCGGGGCCGACGCCATACCCGAAGGCTATTATGAAGACGAAAATATGCGCTCAACGGTGGTGCCGTTCCGTAACGGGATAATGCTCTCGATAGCTGCCGGCATAGCCGAGAGTGAGGGACTGAAATACGTGATGATGGCCAACCACGGCGGCGACCATGCCATTTACCCTGACTGTAGGCCGGAGTTTGTCACGGCGATGAGCGCAGCAACCAAGGCGGGTACGTATCCCGGCATAGAAATTCTTGCGCCGTACACCAATATTACAAAGACGGACATTGCCCACCGGGGTAAACAGTTAGGCATCGATTACGCAGAAACGTGGAGCTGCTATAAGGGTGGTGAGCGTCATTGCGGAAAATGCGGCACGTGCGTTGAGCGGCGTGAAGCATTGCGAGACGCCGGGATAGAAGACAAAACGGAATACGAAGTTTAAAGGTAAAAAGGTAAAGAAGTAAAAATGTAGAAATGTAAAACAGTAAAAAAATAAAAAGTAAAAAGGTAAAAAAGATATAACGCAGCAAGTGGCGTTTTACTTTTTTACCTTTTTACTTTTTTACCTTTTAAACATTAGAAGTTGTAATAAACACCGAGTGTGATGTTGTTACCGTCAAGGTCGAGACCCCATTTGCTTGTTTTAGGACCATCGTCAATAATTTTGGTCTGCTCCCATCCGATGAAACCTACGTGTGCGATGAGGCTGAACTTGTCAAGTTTCAGTTCAACTCCGGGCCTCAAACCAACAGACCATTCGTTAGCAACACCGTTGTAGTGCTTGTAACCGAAACCACCGTCGCAGAATACGTTAATCAGTTTGCTGTGCAGGAAAGTGTAACGTGCGTACGGATTGATTTGGAATGTGCCCCTAAGTTTTCCGTAATCGTCAGAGGTTGTAAGGTCTCCGTTTGATTGCAGGTTGCCTTTTGACCATCCGAACATTACACCGGCAGCCCAGTCGTCATTGAATTTATAGCCGACTTCAGGCAGGATGCTGAATACAGTCTCGTCATCGTCGCCACCGTTGTCAACGCTTGCGATGCCGACATTGCCGCCTACGTAAACCTGTGCGCTTGCACATACTGCGATCATGGCGGCTACCAATGTCATGTAAATCTTTTTCATCTTTAATTCCCTTTCTTTAAATTAAGTTAGACAATCAATTTTCTTTTCTTTGTTATAAGTTTGTAAAATTTTGTTGCAAAAATAAGCCTTTTGTCTGCAATAAGAAAACTTTTGTAGGTCTTTTTTGTTTTCTCAAGAAAAATGTGTTAAATATTTGGAACAATCGAACAAAATGGATACCTTTGCAACTTTGAATATAAAACTTTTCATGATGCAACAAGTTTTCATAGCCGGCCCTTGCGTCATAGAGTCACAGGGGCTGTTGGACAGCGTGGCCGAGCGGCTTGTTGACTTGAACAAGACGTTTGGTACGGACATAATTTTCAAAGCATCGTTTGACAAGGCAAATCGCACGTCGGTGCATTCTTTTCGCGGGCCGGGCATAGATAAGGGTTTGCTGATGCTTGCCGATGTCAAGGCAAAATACGGACTGAAGGTGCTCACCGATATACACGAAAGCTGGCAGGCCGCACCTGTAGGTGAAGTGGTTGACGTGATACAGATACCGGCATTCCTTTGCCGCCAGACAGACTTGCTCGTGGCGGCGGCGCGAACCGGGCGTGTGGTTAACATAAAGAAAGCCCAGTTCTTGAGCGGACGCGATATGGTGTATCCGGTTGAGAAAGCCTGCGACGCCGGGGCGAAAGAAGTATGGCTTACGGAAAGAGGTAATATGTACGGGTACAATAATCTTATAGTAGATTTCCGCAACATCGCCGATATGTTAGATATTGTGCCTACGGTTGTGATGGACTGCACGCACAGTGTGCAGCGGCCCGGTGCGGGCGGAGGCAAGACTTCTGGCGACCGCCGCTTTGTGCCGGCTATGGCACTGGCAGCTAAGGCTTTCGGGGCGACAGGATACTTTTTTGAGGTGCATACGAATCCGGACAATGCGCTAAGCGACGGCCCGAATATGCTCAGGCTTGACGATCTGGAAGGCGTAATTAGGAGTATTATAAATCATTGACAATAATGGAAGATGTAGAAATAAATTACCGCTTGGCTCATGTCAGGGACTACGCCGCGCGCTGCATACGCGAAGAGGCACAGGCAGTGACAGATTTGCTGCCGCAGCTTGACGAAAACTTTGACAGGGCCGTAGGGATGATGTATCATTGCCACGGCAAGGTGATAGTCACCGGGGTAGGTAAGAGCGGCCATATAGGTGCAAAGATTGCCGCCACTCTGTCGAGCACAGGCACTCCGTCGTTTTTCATCAACCCGCTCGATGTGTTCCACGGCGATCTTGGTGTGATGACAAAAGACGATGTGGTGCTGGCGATCAGTTATTCTGGCCAGACAGATGAACTGTTGCGTTTCATTCCAATGGTGCTGCACATGGACATCCCTATAATCGGTATGAGCGGCAACCCTGATTCATTGTTGGCGAAATACAGCACGGTGCATCTGCACGTACAGGTAGAGAAAGAGGCTTGTCCGCTTAATTTAGCTCCAACCAGCAGCACCACGGCTACGCTTGTGATGGGTGACGCTTTGGCTGTGGCCTTGATGGAAGTGAGAGACTTCAAGCCGCGTGATTTTGCACAGTTCCATCCCGGTGGCGAATTAGGCAAGCGACTTCTGACAACGGCGCAGGACGTTATGCGCACTGAAGATATGCCTGTGATACCGCCGACGATGCACCTCGGCGAAGCCATCATCCATGTAAGCAAGGGCAAGTTAGGCCTTGGCGTTGCCGTAGAGGATGGCAAGATAGTTGGCCTTATTACCGACGGAGACATCCGCAGGGCTATGGAAAAGTGGCAGGCGCAATTCTTCGATCGCACCGTGGCCGACATCATGACGCGGCAACCAAAGGTTGTGCCACTAAACATGAAGATAAGTGACATACAGGGGATAATGAACAAATATAAGATACACTCCGTGCTTGTGGTTGATGAGGGCAAACATTTGCTTGGCGTTGTGGATCATTACAGTTGCTTTTTAAAGTAGCATACAAGTTGGCAAGTGACGAGCAAATCAGCAAACCAACAGACAAATAGCAAAGCTGCCTTCTTGTTTGCTCGTCACTTGTCTGTCGAGTATTGTAAACTTGTCTGCTAAAAGAATTAAGGTATGAAGAAGATTGTTTTAATATTTTTATATGTGTTTGCTTGCGGTGTTGCAAGCTCGCAAACGTCAGACTCGCTGATAGTAAAGAGTCTTAGGGAAGAAGGCGTAAAGTTCTCAGCCAATAATTCTGTAACGCTGTTGATGAACGGGCAAGAGAAATTTGATGATATGTTTGAGGCCATACGGCAGGCCCGCAGCAGCGTACATCTTGAGTATTTTAACTTTCGCAACGACTCGATAGCTTCGTTGCTTTTTGATATTTTAGCCGAAAAAGTGGCACAAGGTGTTGAAGTAAGGGCTTTGTTCGACGGATTTGGTAATGACTCGAACAATCGTCCTTTGAAAAAGGAACATTTGGAGGACATACGTTCTCGCGGAATAGAAATTTATGAGTTCGACCCAATTCGTTTCCCTTGGGTCAACCATGTGTTTCACCGAGATCACCGTAAGATTGTAGTGATAGATGGAAAAATTGCTTATACGGGGGGAATGAACGTTGCTGATTATTACATCACCGGCACGGAACAGGTTGGTGAGTGGCGCGATATGCACTGTCGTATTGAGGGTGACGAGGTTAATACATTGCAAGCTATATTCTTAAAAATTTGGAACAAGGTAACAGGACAGAATGTACACGGGGCGCAATATTTCCGCGGATACCACGGTGCAGATTATATAACAGGGCTTAAGCCTGACACTTGCGCAACGGCAGGCAAGAAGATGGTGGGAATAGTAAACCGTGAGCCAAGGACAACTAACGGAATAATAAGGAAGTTTTACACCGATGCCATCAATTTTGCCAAAGATAGTATAAAGTTGGTAAATCCATATCTTACACTAAACAGCACGTTGAAACGTGCATTGCGCAATGCCGTGAAACGTGGAGTAAAGGTAGAGATAATGGTATCGGAGAACAGTGACATCCCTTTGACACCGGACTGTGTGTTTTACAACGTTCATAAGTTGATGAAGCACGGAGTGGATGTTTGGATTTACCAGCACGGCTTCCATCACACAAAGATTATTATGGTTGACGGCAAGTTCTGTACAGTGGGCAGTGCCAACTTGAATGCAAGAAGCCTGAATTTCGATTATGAGGAAAATGCCGTAATTGTAGATCCTTGTACGACCAAAGAGCTTGATGAAATGTTCGAGCGTGACAAATTACACTCTTTTAAGCTGACGGAAGAAGTTTGGGACGAGTGGCGGACGCCGTGGCAGAAGTTTGTCGGGTGGTTTGCACATTTGCTTACGCCGTTCCTTTAATTATAAATTAAGAATAAAGGAACGGCGCAGGCCTCAGCCTTCGTAATATGTAAGGTCGGCCATAAGCATAATATCGGTTTCACTGATGCCATGAGATGTCAAGAAATCATGGTCGTTTCTTAGTTCAGACAAAATGTTGCATGGCTTCTTTTCTGTACCATTTGCTTTCACAAAATCTTTTAGCAAGGTAACGGCCGCCTTGATGTCACCTTTCAGCCATTGGCAATAGCCGGCGTTAAGGCGGTCGCCTGTTTCGGCTTCTTCGCTTTTTAGCAATCTGTTGTAGGCTTTCTCTGCTTGTTCATATTTGCCAAGTCCCATGAGATTCCATGCCAGCACTCTTGTCACCGGTATTGAATTAGGATGCTCGATGTCAAGTTTATAAAGCAGGTTTGTCGCCTTTTCATAATTCTCCGCTTTAGACAGTGCCACACAATAATTTAGTGAAATTGTGCTGTTATTGGGTTCTTGCGCGTGCAACGCTTCGTAGCATTGTGCCGAACGCTCGTATTTTCCACACTCAAAATACGCCCTTGCGAGCAGCGACAACACCCGCTTATTGTCGCATTCATGGTCTTTGATGTTTTCAAGACATTTAACGGCTTTGTTTGGGGCTTTCTCGAAGTTTAGCAGGTAAACGCTTTTAACTAACTGAAGTCTCGCATTATTAATGTCGTCATATTTAGCCAGCAAGTTCTTTAATGCTTCTTTGTTCTTGTGTTTTATCATGAAATAGCACAAGTCAGGTATTGTCTCTTTGATTTTTGTGTCTATAAAAACGTTGTTTGCAATGAACGTGTAACGTTCTGTGTCAAAAGGATTGACTAACTGTCCGTGTTGCGAGAATAATCTGAAGAAGCGATACATATCTTGAAGTATCATTCTTCTGACGTATGTTGGCTGCCTTTGTTCTTCACTGCTTACAACCTGTCCCAATGCTTCTGGTGTATTAATCATCTCTTTCATGTTTTCAGGAAGACGGCTGATAACGGAGGATACAGCAAGTGTGAATGAGTATTTGTCACTGTCGCAAAACGGTCCGTTGTTTAATATGTTTACAAGCAGCGGCGTATCTTTCAGGTTCCCCACTGTATTTGAGATGTCCGGATGTTCCAGAAAGAATGGGTAAAACCAGTTTGCTACTTTATAAAAGAATGGAAAACGTTTCATCTGTGAGAAGCCGCCGAAGTAGATATCAGAGCCGGCTTTCTGCATATTCATCATTTTCTTGAAACTTTCTTCCATCTTTTCCATCGCCCTGTCTGAAGCTCCTGGGTCGAAAACGTCGGCCATCGGGTCGTCTTCTTTTTCTGTGATACCGAACCTTGTGATATTTAAGTTGTTGTTTTTGATTAGTTCGGGCATGATGTCGCGCTGTATCTTGTCAGCGTCTTGTTGTGTATTCAGGCAGAATATGATTTGTTTTTGCAACTCTATTAGCTCGTTTGAAATATTCACATCTTTCAGTATTTCACTGATTTTATACTTCTGATTGCTGAAAACATTGAAGGTTGAAGGTAGTGCGAACACCCAGCCGATAAGTGCTTTTTGACGGATTTTCTCGTCATTGGTTGTTAGATAAGTTTCTAAAAGAACGTCAAATTTGTTTGCATCAAAATTGTTCATCACTGCTATTGTGAGCGCACTGACTATCAGTTGGGCGTCAACGGTGTCTATTGTCGGCGAAAGCAACAGCTGTTTGATGAAATCAGCATCATGTTCACCCCATTGCTTTGATACAGTGATGTGGCAGAACAATGCTTGCATGAAGTCGTTATGTCTGCGGTAAAGCTCCTTGCTTTTCACTGTTTTGCCAGGTTCTGTTTCCAAAGAAAGCATGGCTACATCAGCAACGAAATTCTCAAGTTCTTGCTTTATGTTTTCGTTTGAAAAGTTTCTGTTAGCCGACTTGTGTGACATTTCAGTGAAGAATGGTACGTTTTGTTCCATATAAGACATTCTGAAATTGCTCGCAAAGCGGTAAAGCCTTGTTAAAATGTCGTTATATATGTTTTCACGCTGTGGGTCGATGAAGCCTTGGCTCATGTATCCGAGCATCAGCTTATAGTTGTTTTCTATGTTTTCAAATTCTTCAGCATACATCAAGTGTGGGTATGCGTCAACGAGACTGCGCATTGCAAGAATGGCAGGGCCTAACATCTTGTCTTCCAATTTACTGAATAAGTCCTTGAGTTGCTTTGTTATGTTGCTATCCATATGGGTTGTCATTTTAACCATTTATCTGCGGTGTCGATGTCTTTTTTACGTGGAGCATTGGCGTGTTTGAATTTCATTTCAGGCAGTGCTTTGATTGTCTTGTCGTCAATATTATAGTGTCTTTTCAGCGTTGACGAGTAATGCGCCAATCCTTTTTTATTGATAGAATCACAGGCAGCGTTGTATCCGTCGACGAACACTTTGAATTGTTGCTGTCTGCGTTTGTCTTTCATTGCATCGCTTCTAAATGCTATTACGCCGAAATACATATCCTTGTCACGGCTGTCCATCAATACAGGGTGCTTGTACATACGTGCTTTTGTAGCCTGTGGTTCCGGTAGAGCCATTGCATCCATCTCATTGTTGAGGAGCATTAACAGTCTCAAATCAATGTCGTTAATTTGTATTTTGAATACTTCGTCATGCTTCAGTCGTGCGCTATCAACGGCATAGTCGGCAAGTAACGCCGTGGCAGAGAATCTTGTTATGGCAATCATTTTGTCTGTAAGTTGGTTTAGCCTTCTTATACGTGCGGTCCTGTTGCTTATGATTTGCCAGTAAGCATTGGTAGCAGCCACATAGTCGAGCTTAACTCCACGCTTTTTGAGATGTTGGCCGCGCACAATATCGGTTATGCAACCTTCAAGTTTGCCGCTAGCCAAGGCTGCATCGCAGTCTATTTGTGCCTTGAACGGCTTTAAGCGTATGTCGGCTTTTGTCGAGTCAAACATCTTGTAATCTTTGGCCACATACATTGGCAGACAATCAAGCGTCGGCATTACACCAACCTTGAAAGCCGAGGAATCTTCCCTTCTTAACTTTTCCTGTTCGGCACGCGACTGCTTTTTCATTTCGTCGTATGACGGACCGCATCCTATAAGGGCTACTGCTGCAATCAATAAAATGATGATATGTGCGGATTTCATATTGTTAGGTGGTTGTGCGTCAGTATAACATTGTCGGTTTTATATACTTGGATACCGAAGCCATACAAGAACATGATACTCAATTTTAGTAAAAAGGGCAGCCCTGCGTTTTAAACACGAGTCGCCCTTCCGAGTTATTTAATGTGCGATATTAGCCTTAACCGCTTTCGTAATATGCTGCAAAGTTAATGATTTATTTTGTAACAAAAAAAAATATTGATATTTTTGTATGTCAAATTCTATGCGGCAAAGTTTCGGTAGCCTGTGCCAATAACGTATTTACAGCAGTTTTTACCGTTGCTTAGTGCTGCTAAATCTTATTTTTATGGCAAAGGACAAGATAGCTTACGTATGTTCAAATTGCGGCCAAGAGTCGGCCAAGTGGATTGGCAAATGTCCTAATTGCGGACAGTGGAATACATTTAAGGAGATACGTGTGTCACCTACTTCCATCGGGCAAGCTACGGCAGTTTCTGCGGCGGCGTCGGTGATGAGGGAACGCATTAGTCACAAACCTAAGCCGTTGGCGCTTCGTGAAATTTCAGTGGCCGACGAGCCTCGCATCGATATGGGGGACGATGAGTTTAACCGTGTGCTTGGCGGAGGGCTTGTGCCTGGTTCGATTGTTTTGCTTGGTGGTGAGCCAGGCATCGGCAAGAGCACCCTTACGTTGCAGACTATATTGCGTATGGCCGACCGTCGCATACTTTATGTCAGCGGCGAGGAAAGTGCACACCAGTTAAAAATGCGTGCCGAACGCATCATCGGTGCACAACACGGACACGAACAGGTCTACGGAGATAGCACGGCACAAGCCTCGCGGTTGAAGGGCTTTTCTGCCGATAACTGTCTTATTTTATGTGAAACGTTGCTTGAAGATATTTTCAGAAATATCCAAGAGACATCCCCCGAATTGGTTGTCATCGACTCAATACAGACAATCAGCACAGACAGCGTGGAAAGTTCGCCCGGTAGCGTCACCCAAGTCAGGGAGTGTGCTTCGGCATTGTTGCGTTTTGCAAAGTCGAGTGGAGTACCTGTCATACTGATAGGCCATATTAATAAGGAAGGCACGTTGGCCGGACCGAAGATACTTGAGCACATCGTTGACACCGTGATACAGTTTGAGGGCGACCAACATTATATGTATCGCATACTCCGTTCGACAAAAAACCGTTTTGGCAGTACTTCGGAGCTTGGTATTTATGAGATGTGCCAAGACGGTTTGCGACAAGTATCCAATCCTTCCGAACTTCTCTTGACACAAGACCACGACGGACTTAGCGGCATAGCTATATCATCAGCGATAGAGGGTGTCAGGCCTTTCCTTGTGGAAACACAGGCTCTCGTATCATCGGCTGCTTACGGTACACCGCAACGCAGTGCTACGGGATTTGATCAGCGGCGGCTCAATATGTTGCTTGCCGTACTTGAAAAGCGTGTAGGTTTCAAGCTAATGCAAAAAGATGTGTTTCTTAACATTGCCGGTGGTCTGCGCGTCACTGATATGGCGATGGATCTTAGTGTCATTGCCGCCGTGTTGTCGAGCAATGTCGATACGGCCATTGAGAGTGGATGGTGCATGGCGGGCGAGGTGGGCCTTAGCGGTGAGGTGCGTCCTGTCAGCCGTATAGAGCAGCGCATTGCAGAAGCTGAAAAACTTGGCTTTTCGCATATTATAATACCGAAATATAATATGCAAGGAATTTCAAGAAAGAAATTCAATATTGACATCGTGCCCGTTCGTAAGGTAGAGGAAGCCTTGAGGACGTTATTCGGGTAAAACAGAAAGTGAAGAGTGAAGAATTATATTGCAAACAAGGCAAATAAGTTCTTCACCTTCTGTTCTTCACTTTAAAAGTTTTTCTATCACAGCTTCGAGCTGTTCGCCGCGAAGTCCGGAGCCGATCACTGTGCCGGTGCTATCAACCAAGACGGTGAACGGTATGGCCTGTATGCCATACATTTGTGCGGCTGCATTGTGCCATCCTTGCAGGTCGGATAGTTGTGTCCACGTCATATTCATAGAACTGACAGCTTCGGTCCATTCACTTTTGTCTTCATCAAGTGACACTCCGACAATGCCCAACCCTTTTTCCTTATATTTATCGTATATCTTTACCAAGTTAGGCATTTCCTGACGGCACGGGCCGCACCAGCTTGCCCAGAAGTCAATCACGGTCACTTTGTGCTTAGCAAACTCGTCTGTCACGTTTACTTCATGCCCGTTGATGTCGGCCATGCTGAACTCTATTTTCAGTTTGTTGTAGTGTGCGGTATCGGCTTTTTGTTCAGTATTTACATTTGTCGCGCTTCCGTCCGTGACTGTGGCTTTTTCTTTGCCGCCGTGACAGGCCGTCACGGTGAGGAGTGTTGCTGCGGAAAGTAAAAAAATGTGGATTTTTTGCATATCAGGATGGTATTTGTATAAAAACTGACACCCGCAACAACCTTACGGAAACAGGGTCTTAAATACTTTAACTCATGTAATTAGACTCTTTCCTTTTTGTCGGGTTGTGGCGGGTGTCGGTTGTGTTATGTTATTTAGTACGTTATATCATTACACAAGGTATTGCGAACTGATGCTTTCGTTATTCACAACACGGCGGATGGTCTCGGCGAACATATCTGCTACTGACAGCTGTTTCACCTTTGCGCAACGGTTAGAGTAGGGGATAGAGTCGGTAAACACCATCTCCTCAAGTGCTGACTTTTGTATGCGTTCACTCGCCGGGCCGCTCATCACGCAGTGCGATGCGCACGCTCTCACACTCTTTGCACCGGCCTCTTTCATTATGTCTGCGGCCTTGGTTATTGTTCCGGCCGTGTCAACCATATCGTCAATTATTACTACGTTTTTGTCCTTTACATCGCCTATTATCTGCATACTTTCAACCACGTTGGCCCTCGCCCTCGTCTTGTTGCAGAGCACGAGCGGGCACCCTAAGTATTTTGCATAAGTGTTGGCGCGCTTACTGCCGCCTACGTCGGGCGAAGCTATCACGATGTCGTCTAATTTCAGACTTTGCAAGTATGGCAGTATTACGCCAGATGCGTACAGGTGGTCAACCGGTACGTCAAAGAAGCCCTGTATCTGGTCGGCGTGCAAATCCATCGTAATAAGCCTGTCTATGCCGGCCACTCTCAGCAGGTCTGCCACGAGCTTTGCTCCGATGCTTACACGAGGCTTATCTTTACGGTCTTGGCGTGCCCATCCGAAGTATGGGATTACGGCGTTGATGCTCTTGGCCGACGCACGTTTGGCGGCGTCGATCATCAGGAGCAGCTCCATCAGGTTGTCTGAATTTGGGAATGTGCTTTGTACAAGGAATACATCACGTCCGCGTATCGATTCCTCGTATGACACGGCAAACTCCCCGTCGGAGAATTTTGTTATAAGGAGATTGCCCAGAGGGCATCCCAAACTGTTGCAGATTTTTTCCGCTAGATACCGGGTGTTAGTCCCCGAAAATACCATGAAAGAGTTTTTCTCACTCATTTTATTATATATAATGTATTAATTTTTATGAGTAATGTAGTAAAGGAGTAGGCAGATATGCTTTTCTTGTAATCTACTGTTTTTGCCTTCTCACTTTCTCATGCTGTTGCTTTCCTTAATTTCTCAAAGTGATTTATAAGGTCCTTGTAGTCAAGTTCGTTATGTATGTCAAACTTGTTCCAAAGGTCTTCACACACCACCACGCCGCCGAAACCTAATTCTTTGGCCGCCTTTATGTTGTCAAGACTGACGCCACCGTATGCATACACGTGCTTGTCTATCAGACCGAGGTTGGCGGCGTCTTCGATTATATTTCGCGGTCGTGAAGAGTCGCCGTTTTCGCCGAATGTGCCAGGTAGGAATACATATTCTGCCATCTTTTTCATCGCTCCCAGCGTGCCGATGTCGTTGCACGTCACGCCGTATCTGCCTTTGTAGCCGTCGGGCACCCCTTTCTCGCCGTTGTCGATATGGATGCCAGCCAGCCCGTACTCATTTTTAAGATAGTAATGGTCGTGCACGGTGATTTTACGGTAACTCTCTTCGGGCATGAGCGACAGCAGCCGTTCCCAGTACATCGGCGATGCTCCCGGCTTGCACAAATGCAGATTGTCCATACCCTCGTCGAAGAGAGCCGTCAGTATCTTGTCTTCCTCGACGAAGAACGTCGGCAGAGTCATTATTACGAGCTTCATCGCATCTTTTCTTTTTCAAAATGCAAATGTATAAAAAAATATATAAACGCACAATCTTTTATAAATTATATTTTGTGATGGGCGTGTTAAGATAGTGTCTAAGTCGAAATTATTGGTCGAAAGAATGAAAATCTTTCATTGTAAAATCCGATATTAAAATAGGAATATATTAGAAATAAGCTACTTATGAGCTTTTCTCATAGAACGAGGTAATGACTT